>JBCCUH010000259.1:0-3159 GCA_039197405.1 Pseudomonadota bacterium | reverse complement strand
CTCGGGTCATGTGAACAACCCTTGTGTTGTCGAAGAGGCGATGAGCATCAGCTTTGAAGAGCTGATCGAAAAGCATTGCGGTGGCATCCGGGGTGGCTGGGACAATCTCAAGGCGGTGATCCCCGGTGGATCGTCTGTGCCTTGCGTGCGCGGCGAAAACATGCGCGATGCAATCATGGATTTCGATTATCTGCGCGGTGAGCTTGGCTCTGGCCTTGGCACCGCTGCGGTGATCGTCATGGATCAAAGCACCGACATCATCAAAGGCATCTGGCGGCTGGCCAAGTTCTACAAGCATGAAAGCTGCGGTCAGTGCACGCCGTGCCGCGAAGGTACTGGCTGGATGATGCGGGTGATGGAGCGTCTGGTGAACGGCAATGCCGATCCTGAAGAGATCGATATGCTCTGGGACGTGACCAAACAGGTTGAGGGCCACACGATCTGCGCGCTTGGCGATGCGGCGGCCTGGCCGATCCAGGGTCTGATCCGCAACTTCCGCGACGAGATCGAAGATCGCATCAAGGCGCAGCAAACGGGCCGTTTGAGCGCGGTGGCAGCGGAATGATCCGCCCGGCCTTCATATGTGCAGCACTGGCGCTGGTTGCGGGTTGCGAAGACCCAACGAAAGCGATCCTTTTTGACGGGATGCGCTACACAGGACGTTTGCAGGCTGACAGCGAAGACAAGCGCAGCTTTGTCGCCACCGCTGGCCCGGTCAGCCAGGGGCTGGAGGGCGCACGCGAGGCGGCGCTCTATGAAGGCAACGTCTATTGCATCCGCAAATATGGCCGCTCGGACATCGACTGGGCGCTTAGCCCCGATGCAGCGGCCAACGCGCTGAGCATCACTGATGACCTGCTCACGGTCAAAGGGCGGTGCGCAGAATGAGAAAAGGCAATGAAATCAGGGTTGTTATTGCATATCATGCCGCTCCCGTCCCAGTTCGGCAGGGTGCCGGAGCGTGCAGCTGCGGTGCGAACGCAGTTTGCATGACAGGAGATTTCCCATGCGTATGACACAGATTTTGATTGCTTCCATCTTTGCCGCCAGCCTTGTTGCGGCTGGCCCTGCTGCGGCGAAACCGGGATTGGCCAAGGAAAAAGCGATCAACGATCAGCTTTTTCCCTTCGCCCTTGCCTTCGAAATCCAGAAGAAGTGCAGCGATATCCAGCCCCGCATGTTGCGTGCGCTGAGCTATCGCAACTCGCTGTTTTCCGCAGCCCGCGCCAGGGGCTATTCGAACGCCGAGATTGACGCATATATCGACAACAAGGCGGCGCAACAACGCATGCGAGAGCGCGGCAACGCGTATTTGGCGCGTTACAATGCGTCATTGAGCGACCGTCCGGCGCTGTGCCGCGCTGGCCGCCAGGAAATCAAGAACAATAGCCAGATTGGCCGACTGCTGAGAGCAAGGTAACTCATGTCAGACCTACGCAAGATCATCATCGACGACCACGAGGTCGAAGTAGACGGGGCGATGACCCTGATCCAGGCCTGTGAAGAGGCAGGGGTGGAAATCCCGCGTTTCTGTTATCACGAGCGTCTTTCTATCGCAGGCAACTGCCGGATGTGTCTTGTGGAAGTTGTCGGCGGCCCGCCGAAACCGGCGGCTTCCTGCGCGATGCAGGTGCGTGATCTGCGCCCCGGTCCCGAAGGTCAGCCGCCTGTGGTCAAGACGAACTCGCCCATGGTCAAGAAGGCCCGCGAAGGCGTCATGGAATTTCTGCTGATCAATCACCCGCTGGATTGCCCGATCTGCGATCAGGGCGGCGAATGCGATCTGCAGGATCAAGCGATGGCCTATGGCGTGGATTTCTCGCGCTTCCGCGAGCCCAAGCGCGCGGTGGATGATCTTGATCTTGGCCCGCTCGTTGAAACCCATATGACGCGCTGCATTTCCTGCACGCGCTGTGTGCGCTTCACTACTGAGGTCGCGGGTATCACCCAGATGGGCCAGACAGGCCGCGGCGAAGATGCGGAAATCACCTCGTATCTGGGCGAAACGCTCGACAGCAATATGCAGGGCAACATCATTGATCTTTGCCCAGTGGGTGCTTTGGTGTCCAAGCCTTACGCGTTTACTGCGCGTCCATGGGAGCTGACCAAGACCGAGAGCATTGATGTGATGGACGCCCTTGGCTCTTCCATTCGCGTCGATACCAAGGGCCGCGAAGTCATGCGCTTTTTGCCCCGCAACCATGATGGCGTGAATGAAGAGTGGATTTCTGACAAGACCCGCTTTGTATGGGACGGTCTGCGCCGCCAGCGTCTGGACCGGCCTTACATCCGTGAAAATGGCAAGCTGCGTCCAGCAAGTTGGCCCGAGGCGCTTGGCAAGGCAGCTGAGGCGATGAAGGGCAAACGCGTCACGGGTCTGATCGGCGATCTGGCACCTGTTGAAGCGGCCTTTGCGCTCAGGCAACTGGTTGACGGGCTCGAAGGCACCACCGAATGCCGAACCGACAAGGCCAAGCTGCCCGCAGGCAACCGTTCCGGCTATGTCGGCACGGCGGCTATTGAAGATATCGACAGCGCAAAAAGCATTCTGCTGATCGGCACCAACCCGCGTGTGGAAGCGCCGGTGCTGAACGCGCGCATCCGCAAAGCCTGGTCCAAAGGCGCGAATGTGTCCCTTGTCGGCGCTGCGGTTGATCTGACCTATCCGTACACGCATCTGGGCGATGATCGCGCAGCGCTAAGCGGCGCGACAGCGCATGATCTGGTGATCATCGGTCAGGGCGCCCTGCAGGAAGCGGATGGCGAAGCGGTTCTCGGCGCGGCTATGGGAATCGCGGATACGTCTGGTGGCAAATTCCTGGTGCTGCACACGGCGGCAAGCCGTGTGGGCGCGATGGATATCGGTTGCACCACGGCGGGCGGTCTGTCTGCGGCAACCGAAGGGGCCGAGGTGATCTACAACCTTGGCGCGGATGAGATCGACATCGATGACGGTCCTTTCGTGATCTATCAGGGTAGCCATGGCGACAGGGGTGCGCACCGCGCCGACATCATCCTGCCGGGCGCGGCCTACACTGAAGAGCAGGGGCTGTTCGTCAATACCGAAGGGCGTCCTCAATTGGCGTTCCGCGCAGGCTTTGCACCCGGTGAGGCCAAAGAAAACTGGGCGATCCTGCGGGCGCTTTCGGCAGAGCTGGG
>JBCCUH010000258.1:0-3165 GCA_039197405.1 Pseudomonadota bacterium | reverse complement strand
TTGCTAAAGCGTGACGCCATTCAGGCCAATGCCGAAAAGCTTGCCAAAGCCTATGACGTGCGCGGCCCCGGCGTGACCGCCGCATCGAGATTGCTGTCGGGTGGGAATATTCAAAAGCTGATCCTGGCACGTGTTTTTGAACGCTCACCCCGGCTTATCCTAGCGAACCAACCCACACGCGGCCTTGATATGGGCGCTGCGGCAGAGGTTGGTCGGCGCTTGTTGGAAGCCCGCGAGCGCGGTGCAGGCGTTGTTTTGATATCGGAAGATCTAGACGAGATTCTGGGCCTTGCTGACCGGATCGTTGTGATCCGCGATGGAAACCTTGTTGAAGCCGCAAGCCATGATCGTGAGCAAATCGGCCTTATGATGGCGGGGGAACCAGCATGATACGTATTGAGCCGCGCGAAAACCCGTCCCGTGCGCTTGCCCTTGGCATTCCTATCCTGTCGGCTGTCATCTCACTCGCGTTTGCGGCCATTCCATTGCTGGCCGCCGGGGCAAACCCGATCACCGCCTATGGCGAGATGATCAAAGGTGTTTTTGGATCGGTCTTCGCCGTCTCCGAAATGCTGACGCGCGCAACGCCGTTGATATTCACCGGGCTGGCTGCCGCTTTGGCGTTTCGCGCCAAGCTTTGGAATATCGGGGCCGAAGGACAGCTTTATCTAGGCGCTATGGCAGCGGTCGCCATTGGGTCTGGGGTGCTCGACATTTCTGGCATCCTGCTGTTGCCGCTGATCATCATCCTCGGCGCAGCCGCCGGGGCCGCGGGAATGATGGCACCCACCTATCTGAAAATACGCTTTGGCGCGGATGAAGTTGTAACGACCTTGCTGCTAAACTTCATCATTCTGATCTTTATTCAGATGATGCTCGAAGGCCCACTAAAAGACCCAATGGGGCTGGGTTGGCCACAATCGGCACCGGTGCTGGACCAGGGCATGCTGCCGCAACTGATGGACAGAATGCGGGTGCATTCAGGGCTGATCCTTGCACTTGTGCTGGCAGCCATCGCGCAGTTCATGCTGGCGCGGTCCGTCTGGGGGTTCAAACTGCGGGCGGTTGGTGAAAATTCTGCTGCCGCCCGACACGCAGGCATCAATGTGCGGCGCTCCCTGTTTGGCGTGGCGGCGATTTCTGGCGCGCTGGCGGGGCTCGCCGGTGTGTCCGAAGTGGCCGGGCTAAAGGGGTATCTTACGGCTGATCTGTCCCCCGGGTTTGGCTACACAGGCATCGTCGTTGCGATGTTGGCGGGCTTGTCGCCAGTTGGTGTTGTCATCGCGGCCCTCTTCATCGCGTCGGTCTTTGTTGGTGCTGACAGTATGAGCCGGGCCATGGGCGTGTCGTCATTCCTTGCCGATCTGGTGGTTTCCATGTCGCTGCTCTGCGTCCTGGTTGGTGGGTTTCTGGCCAAGTACCGCATCTTGCGCACCAAAGGGGCCACAGCATGATGGACCTTTTGAACATTCTGATGACTGAGAGCTTCTGGGCGGCGTCACTGCGCATTGCCACGCCACTGATATTTGGCGTACTTGGCGCACTGATTTGCGAGCGTGCTGGTGTTTTGAATCTGGGCATCGAAGGAATCTTTGTCGTCGGTGCAATGTGCGGATGGATGGCCGTCTGGCTGGGTGCCGGACTTTGGGGCGGTGTGTTGGTCGCAGCAATGGCTGGCGCGTTCTTTGGGCTATTGCATGCCATCCTGACGGTGCCCTTGGGCCTTTCTCAACACGTGTCGGGCCTTGGGATCACGCTGTTTGCGACCTCAGTCAGTTACTACACCTATCGGACCGCGTTGCCCGACGTGTCTTCGCCACCACGCATCGAACCGTTTCGCGCGCTGGATATCCCTATACTGTCTGACCTGCCCTTCTTTGGCCCGGTCCTATTCCAACAAACTGCGCTAACATGGCTCGCGCTACTGATGGTTGCACTGGTTTGGTATGTGATGAATCGCACTGCGCTTGGCGTGGCAATCAAGGCCGTGGGAGACAATCCCGACAGTGTGGATGCACAAGGACTGTCCGTCTATGGCCTACGCATTGGTGCGATCGTGGCTGGGTCCGCCTTGATGGCCCTAGGGGGCGCGTTCCTGACGATGAGCGCCTTTGACGCCTTCTTCTTTGGAATGGTCAACGGGCGCGGTTGGGTCTGTATTGCGCTGGTGATCTTTGCCAGCTGGCGACCCGGCAAGGCCTTGCTGGGTGCGCTCTTATTTGGCGCTTTCGACGCGCTGCAAGTGCGGTTGCAAACAGAAATGGGCGCTTTGGTGCCAGGGCAAGTTTTCCTGATGGCTCCTTATGTTCTTTCCATTATCGCCCTTGTCATCGCAGCGCGATCTGCCGACTATCCACGCGCCTTGCTGACCCCTTGGTTCAAGGGGCAACGATGATGCACCACAAACGGGGGATTTCATGTTCGATCTGATCGTAAAGAACGCGACTACGAGCGACGGGCAATCCGGCGTCGATTTCGCCTGTAAGGGCGGCAAAATCGCCGCAGTCGAGGCAGGGATTACAGCCGAGGCAAAAGAGACAATGGATGCAGGCGGAAACCTTGTATCCCCCCCTTTTGTCGATCCGCATTTTCACATGGACGCGACACTGTCTCTGGGCACGCCACGCATGAATGTGTCTGGCACATTGCTTGAAGGCATTGCGCTATGGGGTGAATTGAAACCGATCCAGTCCGTCGATGATATCGTCGAACGAGCGATGCGTTATTGCGATCTGGCGGTCGCCAAAGGCATCGGCGCAATCCGCAGCCATGTGGATACCTGCGATGACGAATTGAAAGGCGTGCAAGCGCTGCTTGAAGTGCGCGAAAAGGTCAAAGACTACCTTGATCTGCAACTTGTGGCGTTTCCCCAAGACGGCCTTCTGCGCGACCCCACGGCGATGAATAATACGGTGCGTGCGCTCGATATGGGCGTGGATGTGGTAGGCGGCATCCCGCATTTCGAACGCACCATGGCGGATGGCGCTGAAAGTGTACGTCTGTTGTGTGAAATCGCCGAAAAACGCGGACTGATGGTCGACATGCATTGCGATGAAAGCGATGACCCCCACAGCCGCCATATCGAAACGCTGGCCTATGAAACGCAACGCCTTGGGCTACAAGGCCGCGTTGCAGGATCGCACCTGACCTCGATGCACTCCATGG
>JBCCUH010000257.1:0-3193 GCA_039197405.1 Pseudomonadota bacterium | reverse complement strand
GGCGGCAACGCCTTCGGTCGCGATGAACATCCTGCCGCCTGCGGTGCTGCAGTTCACCCAGAGGTTTCCGGGTGTTCAGCTTGATATTCGTGACATGGATTCGGTTGCGATCACCAATGAGCTGACACGGGGCAGGGCGGATATCGGGATCGGCACCCTGCCCGAGATAGCCGGTCTGCGCCGGACCGAGCTATTCAGCGATCCGTTCGGGGTTGTGTGCCGCAAGGATCACCCGCTGGCGCGTGACTGGGATCAGCTGCGCTGGCGCGACATGCAGGATTACGTGATGATCGCCAATGGTCTGAGCCATATGATCACCGATCCGGATTTCGAACCGATTCTTGCAAAATCGCATCTGATGGTGCCCAGTGTGGTGTCGCTGCTTGGGCTGGTGCGCGAGGGCGTCGGAATATCGGTGTTGCCGCGTCTTGCCGCGCTTCATGCGCCCGATGAGATTGCCTTTTTGCCGCTGCGCGATGCGGCTGCCCGGCGCCATGTGCATATCGTATCGCAACCGCATGCGCGGCAGATGCCAGCGGCGCGGGCCTTTGCCGAGTTGATGACGGGGCTGGTGCGGGACGGGGCGCTGGCGTCGACGCTTTAACTTCAGGTAAGTTGAAATAAATATCAGATAATTCGAAGTGTCTGAAATAGCCTTGATGCTTATGCTTAGCTGAACCAGTGCAAAGGGCGTGGCATGCAGCATCTCAACTATATCGCGGGCGAATGGGTTTCAGGGTCCTCTGAGATTGAAAACAGGAACCCGTCTGATCTGAGTGATCTGATCGGTATGTTCGCGCAGGCCACGCCGGAACAGCTGGAGGATACGCTGGAGCAGGCCCGCCGCGCGCAGGCGGAATGGGCCGCCTACGGGATCGAGCGCAAGCACAACGTGCTGATGGCGATCGGCACTGAGATGATGCAGCGCGCCGAAGAGCTGGGCAGGCTGTTGTCGCGTGAGGAAGGCAAGCCGCTGACCGAAGGCAAGGGCGAGGTTTATCGCGCCGGGCAGTTCTTTACCTACTACGCTGCCGAGTGTCTGCGCCAGATTGGTGAGAACGCGGAATCGGTGCGCGACGGGATCGAGATCGACGTGCGCCGCGAGCCGGTGGGCACTGTTGCCATCATCTCGCCCTGGAACTTTCCCACGGCTACCGCATCGTGGAAAATCGCCCCTGCGCTCTGTTTTGGCAACGCGGTTGTCTGGAAGCCTGCGAGTGTCACCCCTGCCTCTGCTGTGGCGCTTGTCGAGATCATCGCACGTCAGGATATTCCGAAGGGTCTTGTATCGCTGGTGATGGGTGCGGGCGGTGCGATTGGTCAGAAGCTGGTGGAAAGCCCCAAGGTGAATGCGATCAGCTTCACCGGTTCGGTTCCTGTGGGCAAAGGCATTGCGGCGGCGGCGATCCAGAATCTGACCAAGGTGCAGATGGAGATGGGTTCGAAAAACGCGCTGGCGGTGATGGAGGATGCCGATCTTGATCTGGCGGTGTCGCTGGCGCTGGGCGGCGCATTTGGCGGATCGGGTCAGAAGTGCACTGCCTCCTCGCGGCTGGTGGTGCATGAGGCGGTGCATGATGCTTTCGTGGACAAGCTGGTGGCTGGCGCCAAGGCGATGAAAGTGGGCCACGCGCTGGAGGACGGCACGCAGATGGGGCCGGTGGTGTCCGAGCAGCAGCTTGGCGAAAACCTGGCCTATGTGGATCTGGCAGCGACGGAAGGCGCCGAGCTGCTGTGTGGCGGCCAGCGGCTGGAGATGCCGACCAAAGGGTTCTACATGTCGCCAGGTGTTTTTGCCGGCACGCGCAATGACATGCGCATCAACCGCGAAGAGATGTTCGCGCCACTGGCTTGTGTGATCGCGGTCAGCGGTTATGACGAGGCGCTGCATGTGGTCAATGACACGCGATTTGGTCTGACGTCGGGGATTGTCACGCAAAGCCTTGCCCGCGCCACGCATTTCCGCCGCAATGCGCAGACAGGCTGCGTGATGGTCAACCTGCCGACTGAGGGCACGGATTACCACGTTCCCTTTGGCGGGCGCGGTGACAGCTCTTACGGGCCGCGCGAACAGGGCAAGGCGGCGGCGGAGTTCTATACCACGGTCAAGACCGCCTATATCTCTGCGGGCGCGCCATCGTGATGCGTATCGACAACCTGCAATATGCCAATTGGTCGGAGAAGATTTTCCGTCAGATGCGCGAAGGCAAAGTGGATGCGGTGCATGTAACCATCGCTTACCACGAGAATTTCCGCGAGACGGTTTTGAATTTCGAACAGTGGAATCGCTGGTTCGAGATGTATCCGGATCTGATCATGAAAGGGCTTTGGGCCTCTGACGTGGATGCGGCCCGCGAGACCGGGCGTACCGCGATCTTCTTCGGGTTCCAGAACCCCAGCCCGATCGAGGATGATATCGGGTTGGTCGAGATTGTGCACACGCTGGGTGCGCGCTTCATGCAGCTGACCTATAACAACCAGTCGTTGCTTGCGACGGGCTGTTACGAGGCGGAAGACACCGGCATCACCCGCATGGGCCGCCAGGTGATCAAAGAGATGAACCGGGTCGGGCTGGTGGTGGACATGAGCCATTCGGCGGACAGGTCCACGATTGAGGCTGCGGAGATTTCCGAGCGGCCCATCGCCATCACCCACGCCAACCCCTATGACTGGGCCCCTGCGCTGCGCAACAAGCAAGACGATGTGATCCGCGCGGTGACAGAGAATGGCGGGATGCTGGGCTTTTCGGTCTATCCGCATCATCTGAAGGACAAATCGGACTGCACGCTGGAGAGCTTTTGCGAGATGATCGCGCGCACGGCGGAAAAATTCGGGCCAGAGCATCTGGGGATCGGCACCGATCTTTGTCAGGATCAGCCGGATAGCGTGGTTGAATGGATGCGCGTGGGCCGCTGGAGCAAGGAGATCGACTATGGCGAAGGCTCTGCCGCCGCGCCGGGATTTCCGCCGATGCCGGGCTGGTTCCGGGACAACCGGGATTTCGGCACGATTGAGGCCGGGCTTAAAGCCACCGGTTTGAGCGATGCAGAGGTTGCGGGCATCATGGGAGGCAACTGGCATCGGTTCTACGCCGAGAATTTCACACCCAGGGGGTGAGAGGAGGCACGGAATGGAAACGCAAGGGGCGACAGTGTTTGAGGTTCCACGACGTGATCCGGCGCAGGTGATGCGG
>JBCCUH010000256.1:0-3211 GCA_039197405.1 Pseudomonadota bacterium | reverse complement strand
TGCGCCGCGCCCTGCAGGCGGCGGGCTTTGAGGTGACGCGAACCCCCGGTTTCGGGCGCAAACGTCACATGACGCGCGGGGTACGCGGCTGATGGCGCAGAACAACGCCACGCTTGGCATCTGGCTGATGATCGCAACGACATTCGTTTTCGCGATGCAGGACGGTATCTCGCAGCATCTGGCACGCGAATACAATGTGATGATGATCGTCATGGTGCGCTACTGGTTCTTTGCAGCGTTCGTCATTGCCATATCGTCGCGCGCAAAGGGTGGCTTGCGAGCAGCCGCGCGCACCGGTCAACCAGCGCTGCAGATCTTCCGGGGTGCGCTTCTGGCGCTGGAGATTCTCATTGCCGTTCAGGGATTTGTCTATCTGGGGTTGATCGAAAGCCACGCCATTTTTGCCTGCTATCCGCTGCTGATTGCCGCGCTCTCGGGACCGGTGCTTGGCGAAGCAGTGGGCTGGCGCCGCTGGGCTGCGATCGGCGTCGGCTTTGTCGGTATGCTGATCATCCTGCAGCCGGGAACCGGTGTCTTTTCACACTATGCGCTGATCCCGCTCACCTCGTCGCTGATGTTTGCTCTTTACGGGTTGCTGACCCGCTACGCGGCACGCCGCGACAGCGCCGAGACAAGCTATTTCTGGACCGGCGTATCCGGCGCCGTTTTGACAAGCTGCGCCGGTATCTGGTTCTGGGAACCGATGACCGCCATGGACTGGATGTGGATGGCGCTGCTGTGCCTGACAGGGGCAGGCGGGCATTTTCTGCTGATCAAAACCTACGACGTGGCCGAAGCCAGCGCCGTGCAACCCTTCGCCTATCTGCAACTGGTCTGGGCCTCGGCGCTGGGGATGCTGGTCTTTGCCGAAACTCTTCGGGTGAATGTGGCCATCGGCGCGGCGTTGATCGTCGCCGCCGGAATTTTCACATTGATGCGCGAACGGGCCAAGGCGCGCCGTCTTTGAGGCTTGCGCACAGGGACAAACATCCTAACCTGCGCCGCAACACAAATGGAGGACCACCACATGAGCGGAACATTCGAATCCAACCTGGCCAAGCTAGGCGTGAGCCTGCCGGATGCGCCCGCACCTGCAGCCAACTATGTGCCTTTCGTGCAGACCGGCAATCTGGTGCATGTGTCAGGTCAGATCTCCAACGGGCCTGACGGTTTCATCACTGGCAAGCTGGGTGAGACGATGACAGCAGAAGAAGGCGCCGCCGCCGCGAAAACCTGCGCCATCGCGCTGCTTGCACAGGTCAAGGCAGCCTGCGGCGGTGATCTGGACCGGCTGGTGCGCGTGGTAAAGCTTGTGGGTTTTGTGAACTCCACAGCCGAATTCGGTGAGCAGCCCAAGGTCATCAATGGCGCATCCGACTTCATGGTCGAAGCGCTGGGGGATGCAGGTCGTCACGCGCGCTCAGCGGTGTCGGCAGCCTCGCTGCCCTTCGGTGTGGCGGTGGAAATCGAAGGCATTTTCGAGATCACATGATCCGTCTTGACCCTGCCTTTCTGGGGGCGCCGCTGGCCCATCGCGCCTTGCACGATGTCTCAGAGGGCCGCCCCGAAAACAGCCGCGCGGCGATCAAGGCGGCGATTGCAGCCGGCTATGGCATCGAGATTGACGTGCAACTGTCCAGCGACGGGCAGGCCATGGTCTTTCACGACTATGACCTGACCCGTCTGGCCCATGACAGCGGACCTGTGCGCCAACGCAGCGCGCGCGATCTGGGTCAGGTCATGTTGCGCGGCGGCGACGAAGGTATCCCAGGCCTGCCCGAGGTGCTCGAACTGGTGGCGGGGCGCGTCCCCTTGCTGGTCGAGATCAAGGATCAGGACGGGATGATGGGCGCGAATGTAGGCCAGCTGGAACAGGCGGTCGCGCGCGACATCCATGGCTACCGGGGACCGCTGGCCGTGATGTCCTTCAACCCGCATTCGGTACAGCAGCTTGCCATTCACGCGCCCAAAGTGGCGCGCGGCATTGTCACCAGCGGATATGACACCGAAGGCTGGCCCGGCATGCCGCAAGGCACCCGCGACCGTCTGCGCGAGATCCCCGATTACGACGCGCTGCGCGCCAGCTTCATCTCGCATGAGGTCGAGTATCTGACGGCACCCCGCGTGGCCGACCTGAAGGCGCGGGGCGCGGATATCCTGTGCTGGACCGTGCGCAGCAAGGCGCAGGAACAAACCGCCCGGCAGGTCGCGCAGAATATCACCTTCGAGGGATATTTGGCCGAGATCCCGTCTTGAAGCGCATCGCTCCCGGTCCAGATTGACCCCCATGTCAGAGCAGACCGTAGAAATCGAAGTCATCGACGCGCTGTCGCAGATCAGCGCCGCAGACTGGGACGCATGCGCCTGTCCGGAAAGCCTGGACGGCGGCGCACCCCATGATCCCTTCACTACACACCGCTTTCTGTTGGCTCTGGAAGACAGCGGATCGGTGGGTCGTGGCACCGGCTGGCAGCCGCAGTATCTGATTACGCGCCAGGGCGGCGAGATGATTGCAGCCGCGCCGCTCTACGTCAAATCGCACAGTCAGGGCGAATATATCTTCGATCACAACTGGGCACATGCCTACGAACAGGCAGGCGGGCGGTATTATCCCAAGCTGCAGATCGCCGTACCGTTCACCCCTGCCAGCGGGCGCAGGCTTCTGGTCAAACCGGGCCATGAAAGAACCGGCCAGTCCGCTCTGGTTCAGGGTGCAGTGCAACTGGCGGCCAATAACGACGTCTCATCGATGCACATCACCTTTTGCACTGATCAGGAATGCGAGGCGGGCGCGCAGATGGGCCTGCTGGCCAGATCCAGCCAGCAGTTTCACTGGGTCAACGACGGCTACTGCACCTTCGACGATTTTCTGACGTCCCTCACCTCGCGCAAGCGCAAGACGATCCGCAAGGAACGCGCGGGCGCTGCGGCTTTTGGCGGCGATATTCAGGTGCTGTCCGGCGATCAGATTGCGCCCGAACATTGGGACGCATTCTGGCAGTTCTATCAGGACACCGGCGCCCGTAAATGGGGTTCGCCCTATCTGACGCGTGCGTTTTTCGACATTGCCCAGGACACCCTGCGCGATGATATCGTGCTGATGCTGGCCCGCCGGGGCGGCACCTATGTTGCTGGGGCGTTGAATTTTCTGGGCCGCGAAACGCTCTTTGGCCGCTACTGGGGATGCATCGAAGATCACCCGTTTCTGCAC
>JBCCUH010000255.1:0-3221 GCA_039197405.1 Pseudomonadota bacterium | reverse complement strand
GGAAAGACATGCTGGAGGTCAGTGGAACCGGAGAGACAGCCACCAGATCGCCGGCAACTTCCATTGTGTCCATGTCGGAATAGAAGCTGAAGAAGCCTTCAAACCCGCCAGGCAGAAGCCCGGTAAAATCCAGGGTCATGGTTGTGAACAGATCGCCCGCAGCGGCTGCACCTGCCAAGTTCACGATACCGGAATATTCAACACCCACTGTGCCCATTAGACCGTCACCGCCCTGTGCAAAGACGAAAGACCCGCCAAAGCTGGAGCCGGGTGTGGAATTAGGATCGGGGAATGGGAACAGGCCGTAAGCGGAATCAAATACGGTGGTCGCCCCGGTCAGATCAAAGCTCAGTGAAGACATGCGGCGGGTCGCTGTGACCTCCAGCGCATCATAGTTCATGAACAGATCGACACCTTCACCATCGGCAAAACCGTCAAGAGTTCTGTCATAGTCGACAGCTTCCCATGTGATGACCTCGGAGGTGCCGTCTTCATAAACCGCAGTGATCGTGGCGCCATCAAGATCACGCCCATCCGTGCCGGTTGCAGCGCGCAAGCCATAGACACTTTCATGGGGATTATTTGCGATACGGGTGACGTCGATTGTTGCGGCGCTTGCGGAACTCAATCCAGCCAAAACCAGCGCCATGCTTACTGCGAAACTTTTCATCAAAATACCTATTACACTCAGGATTAGCACATGGAGGCGACGTTCTTTCCGCCGCACTTGTTTCTCTAGTGGCAGTAATTCCACGTTAACGCAACGTTCATCTGCCTTAACAAAACCTCTTTTTTCCGAAGTGTTGCGCATATGGAAAACAATGCCCGGATTTGTCGCCCATTGTCCCGCATAAGGCGATAAGCCCCACCATTTTCAGCCCGCTACAGGTATTGCCGGATAATCTCGCTGCGATGCTCGAAAACGCTCTCGTCATCATAGGGCGCGCCGTCTTTTGCGGCGGCGGCGATCATCTGAGCCAGATCCTCGCGGGTGTTTGCAAGGTCTTTGACCGCCTCGGCCAAGGCCCCCACGTCATGCAAGGGAACCAGTTTGCCACCCTGATGGCCCGAGATCAGGTCCCGCGCGAAGGCACCATCATAGCCCACGATCGGAGTGCCCGAGATCAGCGCCTCAATCAGGCAGCGCGGCGATTCCGGGGTCTTGTGGCAGAACAAGAAGACATGCGCCCTGCGTAGATGATCCAAAAGCACGTCTCGGTCGCGCACAAAGCCCGCGAAGGTGATGTGATCACTGATCCCAGCCGCGGTGGCCGCATTTTGCATATCGGCCAGATCCGGCCCGTCGCCCAACCATGTGGCGTGAAAGGCCACACCGCCCTCATGCAGGATTTTCAGCACAGCGACCCAGTCTTGCGGGCCCTTCATGGCGCTGGCGCGGCCGGTATAGACAATATTGAGGGGCTCCGGGGTCTTGGTGTTGCCCGCGGCTTTGATCTTGGCACTTAGGGCGTCCGGCTGCAGATGCTCGGATTTATGCACGTGGATGTCGTGCACGATATGAGGCTCCGGGCAGTAAGGCGCATAGGCGTCATAGGTTTCCTTGCCATGAAACAGGCCCAGGCTTGAGCGCCTGATCAAATGCCGCTCCAACATCGCCATCGGGCGGTGCTCCAGGCGCGCGCGCAGGCGGCGGCGAAACGGGCCACTATGGGAGGTGCGCCGCACCACCTCAGATTCGACCCGGTCCGTCCAGACCGCATAGGGCCGGCCTTTCTTATAGGCCTGGTGGCAAGACACAGAGCCCCAATCCCCCCACATGCCGCCAATCGAGAAGCACAGATAATCAGCCGCATCGATCTTTTCGCGGATCACATCGCGGGTCTTGCGGTAGTGGCGCAGAAACTGATCAGGCCGGTAGGCGGTGGGCAAGGCCACCAGATCGATCCGCTTCAGGTTGTCGCCCACCGTTTCAATGGATTGCCAGCTGGGCGGTTTCGGCCCGTGCTCCACCGGATACATCGCTGTCACGAAGTCAAAATTTTCCGCCCACAGACGCAGCCCGTTGCAGGCCTGATCTTCCAGCGTCAAACCGTCGGGGGTCTGGTGCAAGGGAACCGGTGCATAGATCAGCAAATGTTTGGAAGTCGTCATGGCCTCGTCCTAACTGTCGTCGTCTTCCTGGTCAGCCCCCAAACCATCGATGGGTCTGGATAAACAGATCAGCCCTTTGCAATCAAGCGGTTGAAACAGGTATCGAGCTTTTTGGCGGCCGCTTGATCGGTCAGATGCGCGCTGAATTCCGCATAAGCCCGATCTGCCATGCGCTGGCGCAGCTCTGGATCCTCCAAAAGGCGCAAGATCGTGTCGAGCCACAGCGCCCGGTCATCGCTGATTACCCCGAAATCATCCGTAAAGAACAGCGAGTGGTCCGCCATATCCGAGGCAATGACCGGAACCTTCGCATCCAGATAGCCCAGGATTTTGCCAAAAGATTTGCCGTTGCTGAATTCGCTTTCCGTGTCCAGCGGGCACAGGCCAATGGCGGCATCGGTCAGCGAGGGGATGAACGCGTCATAGCTCATGAAGGGGCGCAGCTCGACCTCGATGCCGGCGGCGCGCAGATCTTCGATCGGTGCCATATCATCGCCGTCTTGCCAGCCGTAAAGGCGCAGGGAAAACGGCGCCTCGGTGCGCGTGCGCAGCTCCTTCATCAAGCCACACACAAACCGAAATTCGTTGGGGTAGCCGCTGGGATGGCTTTGCGCCCAGGTGATGATTGGCGCGCGCTCTGCATGGGGTGGCCTGTTCATCTGGCTGGGCGGTGTGCCGGTCCAGACGATGGTGACATCGTCATTATACTGTTTGCACCAATTGGCCACGAAACGACTGCCCGCGGTGACGCCCGCTGCCCCCGTACAGGTGCGCGCGATACGCTCGGTCAGTTTCTCATCGAAGAAATCGGCGTCATCAATATCGTAGACAAGGGCCTCGCCAGGGTAGTGCTCGGGGTCGTTGAGGATATGGCGCGAGGATTGGAAATAGATCAGATCGGGCGCAAAGACCCGCAAGATCCGTTTGCGGGCAGGCAATCCCAGCCGCATCGGCACAACCGCAACCCGCCAGCCCCATTGTTCCAGGAAATCAGCCATATTGTAGCCGCGCAACATTGCCGACATCTGCCGCACGTCAGACGGAAACATCACCACGGTTTTGCGCCGTCCCGGGGCGCGCAGCAGTTTGGCATATACCCCAAACTCGCG
>JBCCUH010000254.1:0-3236 GCA_039197405.1 Pseudomonadota bacterium | reverse complement strand
GCGTACCGCGTGTGCTGTCTGCTTGTGGCGATGGATCGGCGATGATCAGGGGAATGCGCACGGATTGTTCGTGAAACAGTTCCTTGTCGCCAAGCCAGTGATCGCCCAGATAATCACCGTGATCGGAAGTGAAGACGATCATCGTGTCTTTCGCAAGACCGGCATCGTCCAGAAAACCCATGAGGCGTCCGATCTGATCATCTATCTGCGTGATCAGCCCCATATACGCGGGAATGACCGCGTCGCGCACGGCCGGATCGCTGAAGGTCTTGCCATAGCGCCGATCCTGGAATGCCTTCAGAACCGGGTTCGGGTCCTGCAATTCCACCTCCGATCGCAGGACGGGGATCACGTCTTGGGGGCCATACATGTCATGGTAGGGGGCAGGGACGATATAGGGCCAGTGCGGCTTGATATAGCTGATGTGAAGGCACCACGGCGCATCGCCTGACTGTTTGATGAAGTCGATGGCCCGTGATGTGGTGTAGGGGGTTTCGGAATCCTCTTCCCTGACGCGGGCCGGCTTGGCCGCATGCGACAGGAACCAGCCGGTCAGGATTTCACCGTCGTCACCTTCGGCGGCATTGGCCCAGTCGTGCCAGGGGCTGTCGCCGTCATAGCCCTTGGATCTGAGATAGGCCTCATAGGCTGATGTCTGCGCATCGGGTTTTCCGTAGGCCACCATCCCGTCCCAACGATCCCAGACCTCAAAACCGCATTCTGCGGTCAGGGCGCCGATCCCATTGGCCGCATCCAGACCCAGGCGCGCCAGACCTTCGGTATCGGCGGCCATATGGGTCTTGCCGCAGAGCACGGTTTGCACACCCAGTGGACGCAGGTGATCGCCAATGGTCATCTCGCCCACGCGCAGTGGAACTCCGTTGAAGCTGGCGCCGTGGCTGCGCACATAGCGGCCTGTGTAAGTGCTCATCCGGCTCGGGCCGCAGACAGGCGACTGGACGTAGGCCCGATCAAAGCGGACCCCGCGTTGGGCGAGCGCATCTATGTTGGGCGTCCTGATGCTGGGGTGGCCTGCGCATCCCAGATAATCAAATCGCAACTGGTCGCACATGATGAAAAGGCAGTTCTTGGTCATTGTCACGCTCTGGTCTTGCGGGTTGATGAGGCGGTGTTCCGGTCAGGATGCGCTGCGGCACGGGAGGCCTGCAAGAGCCAGTCTGACATGCTCGCGCGGCTCGTTTTCATTCGGTATTTACTAATGGGCCAATGATGGGCAGTATGGCAAGGGCAAATTGCCACAAGGACGACGCCGTTGGCCGCATCATGTGAAACGCGATTGAATTGCCCGCCGGACGGCGGGGGCGATACCCGCCCCGCCTTTGCGCCAGTGGCTGGTGGGGATCAGCAATGACCGAAGCGCTCATTTCCGGTTTGCTTCAGGTTTTCAGCTGGCCTGCCATCGGCTTTCTTTTCGCGGGCATCTGTCTTGGCATCTGGTTGGGCGCGGTGCCCGGAATCGGCGGTGTGACCGGGCTTATCCTGCTGCTGCCGTTCACCTATTCGATGGACCCGGTGCCTGCCTTCGCGCTGATGCTCGGAATGTTTGCGGTGACGACCACCAGCGATACCATCGCCTCGGTCATGCTGGGCATACCGGGCACGGTCGCATCACAGGCTACGGTGCTGGATGGCTATCCGCTGGCCCAGAAAGGGCAGGCCGAGCGCGCGCTGGGGGCGGCCTATACCTGCTCGGCGATGGGGGGGGTGATCGGGGCGCTGATTCTGACACTTTCCATGCCGCTGATAAAACCGGTGCTGACAACCTTTTCGACGCCTGAGTATTTCATGTTGTCGCTGCTTGGCGTGTGCATGGTAGGGGCGCTGTCGGGCAATTCCATCGCCAAGGGTATCGTCATCGGCGCCCTGGGCCTGATGCTGGGCGCGATAGGCGAGGGGACGTTCAATGGCGTTCCGCGCTATTACTTCGGGGTTGAGTACCTTTTGAACACGCCTCCATTGGTGGCGGTTGTTCTTGGTCTATTTGCCATTCCCGAGCTGCTGGAGCTTGCCACCAAGAACACTTCCATCTCGCGTGTTCCTGCGGACCAGAAAGCAGGCGGCGGGATGGGGCGCGGGATCCGGGATGCGATTGCCAACTGGCGGCTGGTACTGAAAAGCTCGGTGCTGGGTACCTATATCGGCATGCTGCCGGGACTAGGCGCGTCTATCGTCGACTGGGCTGCCTATGGGCTGGCGGTTCAGACCACCAAGGACAACGAGCAGTTTGGCCGTGGTGACATCCGCGGTGTCATCGCGCCGGAAAGCGCAAACAACGCCCAACGTGGCGGATCACTTATCCCGACGCTCACCTTCGGTATTCCCGGCGATTTTGCCATGTCGATCCTGCTGGGTGCGATGATCATTCAGGGACTGCGGCCCGGCATGCAGATGCTGACGAGCGAGCTGGACATTACCTTTGCGATGATCTGGACGCTGATCATTGCCAATATTGCCTCGGCGCTGATGCTGATGGTGCTGGGCCGGTATGTCGCCAAGGCCATATTCATCGACGGGCATTTGCTGGTGCCGGTGGTTATGATGTTCATCTTCATGGGCAGCTGGCTGGGTGCGCAGTCGATGGGGGATCTGATCCTCATGCTGACCATGGGCGCGCTGGGAGTAGCCATGAAGCGCTCGGGCTGGCCGCGCCCGCCGCTGATCATCGCGCTGGTGCTCGGGCCGAATATGGAAAACTCGCTGATCATTTCGAACCGGATTTACGGCACGCTGGGCTGGTTGACCCGCACCCCGTCGCTGATCATCGCCGCTGTGATCGTGCTGACAATCATCGCCACCATCGTTCAGAAACGCCGCACGCGCCGGGCGCCTGCGGGCACGATGAACACGGCGCTGGATGGCAAGATGTCCATCGAGGGCAGCGAAAGCAATCCGATCCTGGCTGTCGCGCTTGCCGGATTTCTGGCGGTGCTCTTTACACTCGCCGGGCTGCTGGCGCTGGATTTCCATCCGACGAACCGGCAGTTCCCGATGGCGATCTGCACGGTCGCGGTGGCGTTGTTGCTTGGTATAATCATCCGCGAAGGCCGGTCTGCGAGGGGTGAAATCGCCGCTGCGGACGGAATAGGCGCCGCCTGGCGACAGGCGCTGCGCGCTGCAGAGGCCAGGGTCGGGCTGCGTTTTCTGGCCGCTGTCGCCGTGACGGTGCTGGGCTGCTGGGTGATCGGGCAAAAGCTGTCGATCGCGCTGTTCATGTT
>JBCCUH010000253.1:0-3252 GCA_039197405.1 Pseudomonadota bacterium | reverse complement strand
CCGGCGCATAGGGGCGCAGCCCGACGCCGGTAAAGCTCAGGTTGCGCAGCTCATAGCTGGGATCGTCATAGGTGCGCACCGCCGGGCCGATCTGTCGGTCACCTGGGTGCGCCGCACCCGGTTTGGCGGGGATGAATGGGTTTACGGCGATATATCGCTTGGCGAGGAAAACGAGACCTATCAGCTGCGTGTGATGGTTGGCGGTCTGGTGAGACGACAGGAGTTTCTGTCGGTTCCGTCCTGGCATTACAGCGCCGCTGAGCAAGCAGCGGATGGGGTGGGCGGCCTTTTTGAGCTGCGGGTGTCGCAGGTGTCGCAAAGATATGGTCCGGGGCTGGAGGCGCGGGTGTTGGTAACGCCGTGATCTCTGGCAAGCTGGCGCCAACGATTGGCGATATTCTGGTGCTGGCCCGGGCGCTGCATGTGGTGCCGCCGCGTTGGCGCAGGGCGCTGTGCCGGGCGCTTCTGAACCGGGCGCTGCGCGCGCGCAGCTGCGTTCGCACCTCAGGCCATGCGCATCCGATCTGCGGCGATGGAACGATTTCATCGGCGGTTCTGAGGCGCGGCAGGCCGCATGCGCCTTTGCGGATGACGCACGCCTATGCAGCAAGCCTGATCGTGGTGTTGCAGATGCTTTATCCTGAGGCGCAGGACACGCAGCGTTGAACCGTTGGATCAAGTTTCAAACGCCCATACGCAATTGGCTCGCCGCAGTCATCGCAAAACCCGTAGTCGCCCCTATCCATTCGCAGCAATGCCGCCTTCAGCCGAACGGTCTGCGCAATGCGCCGGGCGGTATGGGCTTTTGCCATCGCCTGATTTTGCAGCGCATCCATGCGCGACAGCCGCCCCACAGATTGCTGATCAAGGGTCACGACAGCCTCAGCTGATCTGCCGCGCGCATAATCGCCTTCCAAAGCGGCAAGGTCCTGGGCGACCTGGCGGCGCAGCGTGGCCAGTTGGCTGACATTCAATTCTGTCATGACCTGCATAACCTCTTTGCATTTGTGTCAAACTGATTATGTGGTGTAGCCTAACACGAAGCGCACAGCAGGAAAGATGCCATGGCTCAGACGCATAGCTCGATACGCAAGCTTGATCCGGTGTGGGATCGCATTTCAGATGAAGCGCGCGACGCGGTGCGCGATGAGCCTTTGATGGGCGGGTTGATCCACGCCTGTATCCTGCATCATGACAGTCTGGAAAAAGCGCTGTCCTACCGTTTTTCCGCCAAGCTGCATTCCAATGAGATGAGCCAGGTGATCCTGCGCGATATCGCCATGGAAGCCTTTGGCGAAGATCCGTCGATCCTTGAGGCGGCGCGGGCCGATCTGGTGGCAATCTTTGAACGTGATCCTGCCTGCCATCGGCTGTTGCAGCCGGTCCTCTATTTCAAAGGATTTCAGGCGATTCAGGCCTATCGCATCGGCAACTGGCTGTTTCGTCAGGGCCGCTATGATCTGGCTTATTTCGTGCAGATGCGCGTATCGGAGATTTTTGGCGTCGATGTGCATCCGGCGGCAAAGATCGGCAAGGGCATCATGATTGATCACGCCCATTCCATTGTTATCGGTGAAACGGCAGTTGTGGGCGACAATGTCTCGATGCTGCATTCGGTCACGCTGGGCGGCACCGGCAAGGAAGAGGAAGACCGTCACCCCAAGATCGGGGATGGCGTGCTGATCGGCGCAGGTGCGAAAGTGCTGGGCAATATCTCAGTAGGGCATTGCAGCCGAATTGCGGCAGGTTCTGTCGTGCTGCAGGAAGTGCCGCCCTGCAAAACCGTGGCAGGTGTGCCTGCGAAGATCGTGGGCGAGGCGGGCTGTGATCAGCCGTCCGTCAGCATGCATCAGATCATCGAGGCGACGCACGGCTGATCTGATTGAGTGCTGCGCACGCTGTTTTGAGCCCGGCCTTGGGGCCAGGCGAATGGGGGCGCTGCCCCCGTCTGATTGCATCAGACACCCCCGAGGTACTTCAGGCAAGAGGAATGTGGCGGTCTATGCCAGCATACCCATGGGGTTTTCCAGATTGGCTTTGATTGCGGCGAGGAACTCTGCCCCAAGGGCGCCGTCGATGACCCGGTGATCCACGCTTAGCGTGACGGACATGACCGTCGCGATGCCCAGCTCGCCGTCTTCGGTGACAACCGGTTTCTTTGTGCCAGCGCCAACTGCGAGGATCGAGCCGTGGGGTGGGTTGATCACCGCGTCGAAGTTTTCGATGCCCATCATCCCGAGATTGGAAATGGCAAAGCTGCCGCCTTGATACTCATGAGGGGCGAGTTTGCGGTCGCGGGCGCGAGCGGCGAGATCTTTCATCTGTGCCGAGAGGGCGGACAGGGTCTTGACCTCGGCATCCTGCAGGACCGGCGTGAAAAGCCCGCCTTCGATGGCGACGGCGACGGCGACATCGGATGCATCCATTTTCAGAACTCGGTCTCCGGCCCAGACTGCGTTGGCATCAGGGATTTCTTGCAGGGCGAGCGCACAGGCCTTGATGATGAAGTCATTGACCGAAAGCTTGATGCCGCGTGGCTCCAGCTGTGTGTTGAGCTGGCTGCGGAATTTCAGCAGCGCGTCGAGATGGATATCGCGGCGCAGGTAGAAATGCGGGATGGTCTGCTTGGCCTCGCTCAGGCGTGCGGCGATCGTCTTGCGCATGCCGTCGAGCGGCACTTCGGTGAAGCTGCGCCCCTCGTACATCCGGGTGACAGTGTTGGGGTCGGTCTGCGCAGGTGCCTGGGCCACAGGGGCAGTGGCCGGAGCCGGGGCCGCAGCGGGTGCTTGGCTTGCCGCCGCGTTCTCAACATCGGCCTTGACGATGCGGCCTTTGGGACCGGAGCCAGCGATCCGGTTGAGGTCGAGGCCCTTGTCCGCAGCGATACGGCGCGCAAGCGGGGAGGCAAAGACGCGCGATCCGTCTTTTTGAGGCGCGGCGACGGCGGGCGCGGGCGCTTTTGCTGCGGGCTCCACTGCGCTTTGGGTTGGCGTTGGAGCAGGGGCGGCAGCTGTGGATGTAACCGCTGTATCGGCGCTTTCACCCTCTTCCAGCAGGATCGCGATGGGGCTGTTGACCTTGACGGCCGCCGTGCCCTCGGCAACCAGCAGCTTGCCGATGACGCCTTCGTCAACCGCCTCGAATTCCATTGTGGCTTTGTCGGTCTCGATCTCGGCCAGAAGATCACCAGAGGCGACTGTGTCGCCCTCTTTGACCAGCCATTTAGCTAGGGTGCCATCCTCCATCGTGGGG
>JBCCUH010000252.1:0-3269 GCA_039197405.1 Pseudomonadota bacterium | reverse complement strand
GCGCAGCGTAGCCTGATTGTGAAAAACGGCGCCCGATCATGAGCGGGGCAAGCAGCACACGGACCTTTGCGCCCCCGGTGATGGAGGCGCGCAGGTGGTTGGAGGGGGTGACGCATCCGGCCGATCGCCCGTTGATCAACGTCAGCCAGGCCGCCCCTGTTGATCCGCCGCCCGAACCCCTGCGCCGCGCCATGGCCGATATCGCCCTCAGTGTTCCCGAGGCGCATCTTTACGGACCGGTGCTGGGCCTCCCCGATCTGCGCGCGGAAGTTGCCGCCCAATGGGGTCACGCATATGGCAGCATCATCGATCCGGCTCAGGTCGCGATCACATCTGGATGCAATCAGGCATTTGCGGCGGCGGTCACGGCCATTGCCGCGCCGGGCGATGACATCCTTTTGCCGACGCCGTGGTATTTTAACCACAAGATGTGGCTCGACATGGCCAGCATTACCGCTGTGCCTTTGCCCACCACGGACGCGCTGATCCCGGATGTCGGGACAGCAGCCTCCCTGATTACGAGAAAAACCCGCGCCATTGCGCTGGTAACGCCCAACAATCCAGCCGGCGTGGAGTACCCCGCTGATCTTGTGCTCGCGTTCTATAAACTCGCCCGCGAACACGGGATCAAGCTGATCGTCGATGAAACCTATCGCGATTTCCACAGCCTGACCGGTGCGCCGCATCCCCTGTTCCAGCAGGACGGCTGGCAGGATACGCTGGTGCATCTTTATTCATTCTCAAAAACCTTCCGTCTGACCGGGCACCGCGTCGGGGCGATCATCACGGCACCCGAATTGCTGGCCGAGGCCGAGAAATTTCTCGACACTGTTGCGATTTGCCCCAGCCAGCTAGGCCAGCATGCCGCCCTCTGGGGGCTGCGTCACCTCAGCGATTGGGTGGCAGGCGAGCGCGAGGAAATCCTGCGGCGGCGCAAGGCCATCGAAGACGGCATGCCACTTTTGCAAGCGAAGGGCTGGGCGCTGAAAAGCTGCGGCGCATATTTTGCTTACATGGAGCATCCTTTCGCCATGGCGTCCGATGACCTGGCCCCGGCGCTGGTGCGCGAAGCCGGCATTCTGGCGCTGCCCGGAACGATGTTCATGCCAGCAGGCGCCCCGGCGGGCGGGCGCCATCTGCGCATTGCTTTTGCCAATCTGGACGCAGGCGGGATCACAACTCTGTTCGAACGGCTGGCGCAGCTTCGCTTCCCGCTTGCCGATGCCTCTCTAGGGCAGTAAATCCACGTAACTTCACTTTGTCACACATGGGCCAGCCAAGCTTGCCCCTACCAACCATGGAAAGCGCATACCGATGGCCAAAAGCTCTTCTTCAGCTTCCAAAACCGCAGTTTGGATTCTTCTGGGTCTGCTCATCGTCAGCCTTGCAGGGTTTGGTGCAACCGGGATTGGCGGCAATATTCGCGCCGTCGGTACCGTGGGTGACAAGGATATCGGTGTAAACCAATACGCCAATGCGCTGCAAAGCGATCTGCGTGCCTTGTCGGCGCAGGCAGGTCAGTCGATCCCCTTCACTACCGCGCAGCAACTGGGGTTGCCGCAGCAAACCCTGTCGCGCGTCGTCACCATTCGGGCGCTCGATCATGAAATGGGCGCGCTGGGCCTGTCCGTCGGCGATGAGTTCGTGCAACAACGGGTACTGGGCAACGAGGCGTTTTTGGGCCTTGATGGCAAATTCGACAGCGCCAACTATCGCTATGCGTTGCAGCAATCAGGCCTGACCGTCACCGAATTCGAAGACAGCCTGCGCGAAGAAGCAACGCGCACTCTGGCGCAGGGCGCTGTTCTGTCCGGCAATTCCATGCCTTCCAGCTACGCCGATACTGTAGTGGCCTTTATCGGCGAGCATCGCACCGCAACAGCAGCCCGGCTGACTGTCTCTGATCTGCAAACCGAGATCGCGGTGCCCTCAGATGCCGATCTGCAGGGCTATTATGATGCGAATATCGATCAGTATTCTCTGCCCGAAACCAAGGAAATCACCTATGCGTGGCTTTCGCCCGACATGATCGTCGATACGGTCGAGATCGAGGAAGACGTGCTGCGCGCCAGCTATGACGAGCGCTCCGCCGAATTCAACACGCCCGAGCGGCGTCTGGTCGAGCGTCTCGTGTTCCCGTCTGCCGAGGATGCAAACGCGGCACTGGCGCGCGTGACCAGCGGTGAGATCGACTTTGAGGCGCTCGTGACGGAACGCGGGCTGAAGCTGGACGACGTGGATATGGGCGATGTTAGCCGGGACGCACTGGGCGCTGCCGCAGATTCCGTTTTTGCCGGTGCGACCGGCGATGTCGTTGGACCGGCGGACACCAATCTTGGTCCGGCTCTTTTTCGCATAAACGGCATTCTTGCCGCTCAGAACACGCCGTTTGAGGAGGCCCGCGCGCAGCTTCAGGACGAGCTGGCCTCTGACCGCGCGCGCCGGATTGTCGAGCAGCAGATCAACGATATCGACGATTTGCTGGCGGGTGGCGCAACCATCGAGGAGTTGGGTCCCGAAACCGATATGGAAGTGGGCAAGATCAGCTGGTCGCCGGAGATGTCTGACGGTCTTGCCGCCTATGAAGCGTTCCGCACCGCCGCCTCCGCCGTCACGACAAGCGATTTCCCGGAAGTTGCGGTTCTGGAAGATGGCGGCATATTCACGATCCGCCTCGATGAGGTTCTGGCCCCGCGCCCGCAACCTTTTGACGAGGTGAAGGATCGCGTGGAAGCCGGATGGCAAACCGCCGAAACTCGCGCGGCGTTGCGCGCGCAGGCGGATGCGCTGCTGCCTCAGATCACCGCAGATGCGGGTCTGGCTGATCTAGGCCTGGAAACAGAAGTGATCGAGGGCATCTCGCGTCAGGGGTTCGTCGATGGCCTGCCGCGCACGGCCCAGGAGGCCCTGTTTGACGCGAACGTTGGTGACACCATGGTGATCGAAGATGTTTCGACCGTGCTGATCCTGCGGCTGGATGAAATCACGCCGGTTGATCCGGATGATGCAGATATCGCCGCCTTTCGCGACCGCCTGACCGAACAGGCAGAAAACAGCCTGAGCCAGGATCTGTTCGATGCCTTTGCCAGCGATATTCAACAGAGGGCCGGTATCTACATTGATCAAAATGCGATCAACGCGGTGCATGCCAGCTTTCAGTAATCAGATGACCGACGCTGTCCTGCGTCGCGCTTGAAGGGTTCTTTCATGGCGCTTGTCCCCTCCTTTGACGATTTCGCCGCGCGGGCCAAATCGATTTTGAATACGGC
>JBCCUH010000251.1:0-3281 GCA_039197405.1 Pseudomonadota bacterium | reverse complement strand
GTCAGCTGGTCCAACTTCCAGGAAGAGCGCTGGAAGACCGATGAAGCTGCGATCAAAATGGCGCTGGAGGCCGCTGGCGCAAAGTACATCTCGGCCGATGCGCAGTCTTCTGCGGCCAAGCAGCTGACAGACATCGAGGCGCTGATCGCACAGGGCGCAGATGCGCTGATCATTCTGGCGCAGGACAAAGACGCTATCGGCCCTGCGCTGGACACCGCCGAAGCCGAAGGCATTCCGATGGTGGGCTATGACCGACTGATCGAAGACCAGCGCACCTTCTATCTGACCTTTGACAACAAGGGCGTTGGCCGCATCATCGCGCAGTCTGTCAAAGCGGTTCAGCCCGAGGGCAACTACGCTGTCATCAAAGGTGACAAGGGCGATCCCAACGCAGGCTTTCTTTTTGATGGCATGATGGAAGTGATCGGCGCGGACGTGGATAGCGGCAAGATCAAGATCGTCGGCGAGGCATTCACCGATGGCTGGAAGCCGGACAACGCGCAAAAGAACATGGAGCAGATCCTGACAGCCAACAACAACAATGTTGATGCGGTTCTCTCGCAGAACGACGGCATGGCGGGAGGTGCGATTGCCGCGCTGCAGGCGCAAGGCCTTGATATCCCGATCGGTGGCCAGGATGGCGATCATGCGGCGCTGAACCGTGTGGCGCGCGGCACTCAGACGGTCTCTGTCTGGAAGAACAGCCGTGATCTGGGCAAGGCGGCTGGCGAGATTGCCGTCGCGCTGGCAAGCGGCACAGCCATGGCCGACATCGAAGGCGCAGGCATGTTCGACGGCGGCGAAAAGGGCATCGAGATGAACGCGATCCTGCTCGACCCAACGCCGATCACCAAAGACAACATCAATGTTGTCATCGACGCCGGGCACATCTCGAAAGAAAAAGTGTGCGAAGGCGCAATGGACGGTGTTGCCGGCTGCTAAGCCGCGCCCCACACTCACCGGCAGCATCAGGTTGCCGGTGAGGCTTTCATCTGATTTTCAAACATCAACGGCAGATCAACCGCGCGCTTACCTGTGCGCCGACCCCGCCGTGCAGCCTGTTCGAGGCCGTCATGACCGACAACTCCACACAAGCCGACAGTCACAAGGAAGGGGGTTTCGCCCGATTTCTGCGCGAGACCGAGGTGGACACCCGCCTTCTGGGAATGCTGGGCGCTCTGGCGCTGATCTGGATCGGGTTTCACGTCTATGGGGCGGTCGTGAATGGCTTTGGCGCATTCCTGACGCCGCGCAACCTGTGGAACCTCTCGGTTCAGACCTCCTCTATCGGGATCATGGCAACGGGGATGGTGCTGGTGATCATCACCCGGCATATTGATCTGTCCGTCGGCTCGCTTTTGGGGTTTGTCGCGATCGTCATGGGCACGCTGCAGGTCAACATCCTGCCGCAGTTTCTGGGGCTAGGGCATCCGATGATCTGGATCATTGCGGTGCTGGCCGGGCTGCTGGTGGGCACGCTCGTTGGCGCGTTTCATGGCTGGATGATCGCCTACGGCACCATCCCGGCGTTTATCGTCACGCTTGGCGGGCTGCTGGTCTGGCGCGGCGTTGGCTTTCTGGTGGCGCGCGGTGAGACGATTTCGCCTGTGGATGCCACGTTCAAACTGCTCGGTGGCGGGCCCTATGGTGCCATAGGCAACGCGGGCAGCTGGATCGTCGGCCTGCTGGGCTGCGCGGCTGTGCTGTCGCTGATGTACTTCGGACGCCGCAAGAGAAAAAGCTTTGATCTGCACCTGCGCCCGGTCTGGGCGGAAGGGTTTCTGGCCGTCATCGGCTGTGGCGCCGTCATCGGTGCAACCATGCTGGTCAACGCTTATCCCTGGCCCAAGGGCATCGTGAAAAAATACGCCAAGGCCGAAGGCATCGAGGTGCCAGCCGAGGGGCTGTTCATCTCGCATGGGTTTGCCATCCCGGTTCTGATCCTGCTGGCCGTGGCGATCTGCATGACCATCTTGATGACCCGCACCCGCTTTGGCCGCTACGTCTATGCCATAGGCGGCAACCCCGAAGCGGCGGAACTTGCGGGTATCAACACCCGCTGGATGACGGTGAAAATCTTCGCCCTCATGGGTTTTCTGACCGGCCTCAGCGCTGTTGTCGCCTCGGCGCGTCTTGGCTCGGCCACTGCGGCCCTTGGCACGCTTGATGAGCTTTACGTGATCGCAGCAGCGGTGATCGGCGGCACGTCTCTCGCCGGGGGGATCGGCACCATCTATGGCGCGATCCTTGGCGCGGTGATCATGCAGAGCCTGCAAACCGGTATGGTTCTTATCGGCTTTGACGCCGCCATCCAGCAAGTCGTCGTCGGCTCGGTGCTGGTGATCGCCGTCTTCCTCGATATCCTGTACCGGAGGAACACCAAATGACCGCCGATATGACCGGAACGCCCCTTGTTCAACTCAAGGATATCTCGATCTCCTTTGGCGGGATCAAAGCGGTGGATCACGTCAGCCTGGATCTTTACCCCGGTGAAGTGGTGGGTCTTCTGGGCCACAACGGGGCGGGAAAATCGACGCTGATCAAGATCCTCTCAGGCGCCTATCACAGGGATAGCGGCGAGATCTGGATCAACGGCAAGAAGGCAGAGATCAGCAGCCCCCGCGATGCGCGGGACCACAATATCGAGACAATCTATCAGACGCTGGCTCTGGCAGACAATCTTGATGCGGCATCGAACCTCTTTTTGGGGCGCGAGCTGACTACGCCGATGGGCATGGTCGATGACGCCAAGATGGCAGCGGAAACCGCCAAGATCATGGCGCGGCTGAACCCCAACTTCAAAAGGCTTAAAGAACCGGTCAGCGCGCTGTCTGGCGGCCAACGGCAATCCGTGGCAATTGCCCGCGCCGTTTATTTCAACGCGCGCATACTGATCATGGATGAACCGACAGCCGCCCTTGGCGTACATGAAACCGAAATGGTCGCCGATCTGATCAAAGAATTGAAAGAGCAGGGCCTCGGCATCTTTTTGATCAGCCATGACACCCGCGAGATGATGGACCTCTGCGATAGGGTGTCGGTGATGAAGAACGGCAAGATGGTCGGCACGGAACGCGTAGAAGACGTGACCGAAGACGATATCCTGTCGATGATCATTTTGGGCAAGAACCCCAAAGACGCAGCATAACCAGACCACAAAGGATCGCAGCCCATGACCGATTTTTTCAAAGGCATTCCTGAAATTGCCTATGAAGGGCCAGGGACGGATAACGAGTTTGCCTTCCGGCACTACAACCCCGACGAAATCGTGCACGGCAAGG
>JBCCUH010000250.1:0-3282 GCA_039197405.1 Pseudomonadota bacterium | reverse complement strand
GGCCGCTGGCCTGTGATCTGCCCTGTGCCCGACACCGACCGACCCCAACAGCTCAAGCGCCCGCGCCTCGGCTTCTGCTGCGGCGATGCCATTGGCCAGTTGCGGCAACACGATATTTTCCACCGCCGAGAATTCAGGCAGAAGATGGTGGAACTGATAGACAAAACCCACCGCTTCACGGCGCACCACCGTGCGCTTGCGATCACTGAGACCGGTGGCATTGATGCCGCTGATGTCGACGGTTCCGCCATCAGCGGTATCAAGCAACCCGGCGATATGCAGCAGCGTGGATTTGCCGGCGCCAGAGGGGGCAACCAGCGCCACGACCTCACCGGCCTTCACTTCAAGGTCGATGTTTTCAAGCACCGAGACTTCGTTGCTTTGCCCTTTGTTATAGGACTTCTTGATACCGTCCAGCCTGAGGGTCAGATCATTCATAACGCAACGCCTCGACCGGGTTCATGCGCGCCGCGCGCCGCGCCGGAAAAATCGTCACCAGGAACGACAGTCCCAGCGATAGGCCAATGGCCGTCAGGATATCGCTGACGCTCAGCACGGCGGGCGGGAAGAAAAAGCCCTGGGCCTCAAGCTGAGATTTGCTGTTGGACGAAAAGTAATCGACGGCGGTGTAAACATGGTCGATATTGAGCGCGAAGAGCACACCCATCCCGACGCCGAGGATCGTTCCCATGACGCCGATCGTGGTGCCGACGATGAAAAAGACCCGCAGGATCGAGCCGCGCGACAGCCCTACGGTACGCAGAATGCCAATGTCGCGGCCTTTGTTCTTGACCAGCATGATCAGCCCCGAAATGATGTTCATCGTCGCGATCATCACCAGGATCGCCAGCAGCACAAAGAGCGCATTGTCCTGCAGGCTGAGCGCACGCAGCTGCGCACCGCTGCGCTGACGCCAGTTCCACAGATATGCCTCGTTTTCGGACGCCTCCAAAAGCGCGCCGGACATGTCTTCCACCGCTTCGGGATCGTCCAGAAGAATATCGATCTGATCGACGCCTTCCTCGCGGTTCAGATAGGGCTGCGCCTCTGCAAGGCTGAGATAGGCGCGGGTGGCGTCAATCCACCCTTGCCCCGTGCGAAAGATGTAGACGACCTCCCAGGTTTTCACGCGTGGGCTGGTGCCGAAAGCCGTGCGAACGCCGCTTGGCGAGATGATCTTGACGCGATCCCCGACCAGAACGCTCAGCGTGCGCGCCAGCGACGAGCCAAGGGCGATCCCCTCCGGCAACCTGCCGATATCACCTTCCGAGAAGCTGGGCTGTGCAACAGCCGGAAAACGCGCCAGATCCTCGGGGCGAATACCGACCAGTTCAATCGGGGCATTGTTGCTGCCCCTGTTGGCCATGATACGTCCGGTCACGACCGGCACCGCATCTTTCACACCCGGAACCGCACGGAGCCGATCCGCCAGCGGTTCAAAATCGCGAATGATCGTCTCGCGGGCGCCATTGGCGGCCACGGTTTGATGATAGTAAAGCTCGACATGCGCTGAAACGCCCAGGATCGTGCGGATCGTCTCGGCCCGCAATCCGGTGCGAATCGCCAGCGTCGCCACCAGCGCAAACACGGCCAGAGTAATGCCAATGAGGCTGATCCAGGTCATCACGCTGACACCGCCTTCGGCGCGTTTGGCCCTGAGATATCGCCAGGCGATCATCCATTCGAACCGTGCGAAAGGTTTGGGGGTGCTTGCCACTGCTCTGATCCCTTGAAGGGTTGCTCTTAGGGCTCAGAGGTGCGCCAAATAAGGGAAAAAGGCAAGCTCAGAAGCCAGATCAACGCAGAAAACAGCGCCAGCCCGCCCAAAAAACCAACCCCGGCGAAAACCGCCCCTTCGAAGGTCACAGGCATCGCAGGTTTGTAGTTTTCCCAAACGCGCCCGGCCAGTTCCGTATCGGTAAATCGCGCGGCGTATTTGGCACGGCTGAACGGGCCAAGGCCCTGCAGAGCGCGCAAATCGACTTTCAGTTGCGCGTGGCGGTCGATCGTCTGGACCATGGATGTGGCGCGGGCGGCACCAAACTCGCCGCCCTGCGCCAGATCGACAAGCGCAGCTTCACGGCTGAAACCCAGCTGCGCTGCATCCGCATCAAAGCGCTGAACCACCCGCTCAAGCTCGTCCACAGCTCCGCCCAGACGCTGCATGTATTGCTGGGAGTACTCGGGAAACTGCGACACGCCCGCAGCGCCGGTCAATCCGGCAACCAGGGTAAGTGTGCGCATCAACATCCCCTACACCTGCGCGTAGATCTCGGCGATCTTCTGAACCGCCTGTTCGGGCGGCACTTCTTCGCTGGCCCCCGTCCGGCGAGAGGTCAGCTCGACCACCCCGTTTTTCAACCCGCGCGGCCCGACCGTGATCCGCCAGGGCAGACCGATCAGATCCATCGTGGCGAATTTGCCACCAGCACGTTCATTGCGGTCATCGTAAAGCGGATCGAGACCCAGCGCCTTCAGACTGCCATAAAGCGCCTCGCAAGCAGCATCAGCTTCGGCGTCGCCTTGTTTGAGATTGACGATCCCGCAATCGAAGGGCGTCACGCCCTCGGGCCAGATAATACCGTTGTCGTCATGGCTGGCCTCGATGATGGCGCCCAACAGCCGGCTCACCCCGATGCCGTGGCTGCCCATGTGCACAGGCACACGCTCGCCCTGATCATTGACGACCGTCGCGCCCATGGCGTCGGAATACTTGGTACCGAAGTAGAAAATCTGCCCCACCTCGATCCCCCGCGCCACGCGGCGGCGCTCTTGCGGGAGTGCGTTGAACAGCGCCTCGTCGTGGGTTTCATCGGTGCGCGCGTATTTCGAGGTGAACTCTTGCATGATCGCCGCGCATTGCGCCACATTATCATAGTCGATCTCGCGATCTCCGAACGTCAGATCGGTTACCGCGCTGTCGTAGAAAACCTCGCTTTCACCGGTTTCGGCCAGCACCAGAAACTCATGGGTGTCATCGCCGCCAATCGGCCCGCTGTCCGCGCGCATCGGTATCGCCTGCAGTCCCATACGCTCATAGCTGCGCAGGTAGCTGACCAGATGGCGGTTATAGGCGTGCAGGGCTGCATCCTTGTCGATGTCGAAGTTATAGCCATCCTTCATGTAGAACTCGCGGCCACGCATCACGCCAAAGCGCGGGCGGATTTCGTCGCGAAACTTCCACTGAACGTGGTACAGGGTCAGCGGCAGATCGCGGTAGCTTGACACATGCGTGCGGAAGATATCGGTGATCAGTTCCTCGTTCGTGGGCCCATACAGCAT
>JBCCUH010000249.1:0-3320 GCA_039197405.1 Pseudomonadota bacterium | reverse complement strand
TAGAAATAGAGACCCTTTTCGGTCGACGCGATCACCAGATCATTGTCGCCGTCCCGGTCGATGTCGCCCGCGCTGAGCGAGCGGCCTTCCCAGAAGGGGGGCCACATGTCGCGGAAGGAAAACTCCACCGGCTTGTCGATGCCCACTGCGCTGGCCTCGCGGCGGATGAAATCCGTCTCTGATACAGGGGAAGGGGCGGCCAGCGGGGTGGAGGTGACCTTGATGGTGCTGCCGGGTGTGCCGTCGGCCCAGGCGGCCCCCCATGGTGTGGCCTGCGCCTGCGGCTGCAACAGAAGCTCCAGCGCGCGGTTGCTTTGATAGCGGTGCCAGCCCTCGGCGGCGGCACCGGCCAGCACGCCAAAGGCCGCAACCGTGCCCATCAGCAGCCAGGCGGCACGGGGGCCGACCGACTGGTAGACGATGAAGAAGGAATAGATGCTGAAGGTCCCCAGCGTGAAGAGAAGCGCCATGACGTAGCCGTGGGACAGGCCAAGGCCCAGCAGCGCGCCTGTGACCACCACGTCAAAGGCGATGGGGACGGGCAGGAAGACCCCGACCAGCGCGATAAGGATCAGCACCCAGACCGAAAACGGCAGACCCAGGATCAGGTCTTGGGGCAACAGGGTGGCCACCAGCGCGCCCAGAAAGCCCGCCAACAGCATCAGCGGCAGCGTCAGGCGCAGGATGTAGATGAGGTTCTGCACGAAGCCGCGCGCCACTTCCCACAGCGCCACATGCAGCGGCTGGGCGGGGGCATCCGGGCGTTCTGGCACAAAGGCGCAGGCGCCTTCGGGCGCGTCCACCATGGCCAGCTCGCGCGCGGGCAGCAGGCGGCAGATGAGCGGCACCATGATCAGGATCACGGTCAGCGACAGCGCGATCTTGGCGGCGACCATGTAGAAGGGCAGCAGGGAAAACAGCATCGTCAGCACCACGATGTTGAGCGTGGGTGAGGCGATCATCGCCGCCAGCGTGGTCTCGGCCCTCAGTCCGCTGGCATACATCCCCTGCGCGATGGGGGCGGCGCAATTCACGCAGACCCCCAGCGGCGTGCCGATCACCAGCCCCAGCGTGGCATTGGCAAACCCGCCGCGAAAGCTGCGCTGCTTGAGGTAGGCGGCGGCCGTCAGAAAGCTGGCTGCAAAGAGGATGCCGAATGTCATCCCCTTCTTGTTGGTGTTCAGCCAGTTGAGCGTGGACCAGAAGACACGCTCAATCAGCCCCATGTCGGGCGTGATCGGCACCAGCGCTTCAAAGCTGAGGTTATCCTCAAGCTGCAAGGCCCCTGACATCATCGCCTTTTCATCGAGTGCCGGATAGCGCGAGCCGGTCCAGAACATATAGGCCAGCACCACGATCAGAAGGGACGCTAAAAAGAACTGTGCGCGGTGCTGCGGTGCGATGAGGCGGGTCATGGAAAATCAGTCTCTATACGCGAAAATTGTCCCATTTCAGCCTGGTCACGGCAAGGGGCGAGACAAGCGTTGTGGCGATTTTAGCCGCTTGCAAGGACCGTAGGTGACGGAAAGGAAAAGCCCCCGCGTGATACAGGGGCTTTTTACAATCTTGTATCGGCCAATCAGTTCTGGCTGAGCGTGTCCAACTGGCTGCGCAGGGCGGCCAGCTCTTCCTGCTGCGCCAGGGTGTAAAGCGTCAGCTCTTCCACCTTTTTGAGCAGCGTCATCTGCATGTCGGTCATATCAAGGCCATCTTCCGCGATCATCGCAGCCGAGGGCACCTCGGGCAGGTGGCTATTGGCATTGATGAAGGCGCGCACCTCGCTCAGGGGGCGCAGATCGTAATCATCGGCAAAGACGTAATCCGGCACGGTCAGCGTGGTGCCTGCAGAGATGTAGCTGCCCGAAATCGCCAGATCACCGGACTGGAACAACTCCATCTCCGGCGCACCGGTGCCGATGTAGGAGAACCGGACGGACCCTGCGGTCAGCTGAGTGCGGAAGTCGGGGCCGGGGTCGGAAGTGTCCGACAGGGTGAAGTTCACGCGACCGTTGTCCTTGATCAGGATGGACTGGCCGCTCACGTGCAGCTTGGCTTCTGGGGCATTTGTACCGAACCCGGTGTTGCCCGTAGCACCGTCCATGTACAATGCGTTTACATTTATATCGCTTTCCACGCGGAAATCATAATCCCTGCCTGTTTCGTTGATGGTCAGGCCCGTGGTGCGCATGAACATGGTCTGGTCCGGCGTATTGGGCTGAACACGGAGGGGCAGTATGGAGCCGTTGGTGACGTCCCGGATAAAGAAGTTGGCCTCGTTACCGGCCATGTCCCAGGTCTGGGGGGTAAAGCCGTCAGAGCCGTCCTGTTCCAGCCGCAGGGTGGGGCTGTTGCCTTCAACGATGTGCAGATCCACCACCGGATTGAGGGTCTTGATCCCGACATCACCGTCGCTTTCGACCACCAATGTATTGGCCTGTGCGCCTGCTTCCACCCGGAAGGGGACGCGGCCTGCATCGACATCGGTGATGGCCAGGTAGTTGCTGCCCCCGTTACTGCTGTCGTTGGCGGTGATTTCCCAGTCGTTGGACGGGAAAGAAGAGGAGGAAGAGGTGTCCTGGAACTTGATGCGCAGGTTGTTTTCCTTCAGCCGGATGGTGTCAAAGCCAAAGCTTTCGCTGAAGGTACAGTCAATGCCCACGCAAAGTGAGCCCTGGAAGGCTCCGTCGCTGGCAAAATTCTGCGCCAGCGCGGGGGCGGCCATCAGACCAAGGGCGGTGGCACTCAGTGCGGTTGTGGTAAATGGACTTTTTGAAAAAAGAGACATATCAAAACTTCCTTGTTGTTCCGAGCCAAGCGGCCGTATCCGCTGCTCATGTTTGAAACGTCAGACCCCGCCGATCAGGCGGAGCCCTGTTTGATGTCCTGTCCGATCAGTTCTGGCGCAGCGCTTCTACCAGGGCGCGCATCTCGGCCAGGTTTTCCTCCTGCATCGCCAGCTTTTCTTCCTGCGCCAGGGTGTAAAGCGTCAGCTCTTCCACCTTTTTGAGCAGCGTCATCTGCATGTCGGTCATGTCCAGACCGTTCTCTGCGATCATCGCCGCGGACGGCACCTCGGGCAGGTGGCTGTTGGTGTCGATAAAGGCACGCACCTCGCTCAGGGGGCGCAGATCGTAATCATCGGCAAAGACATAATCCGGCACGGTCAACGTGGTACCCGCTGAGATGTAGTTGCCCGAAATCGCCAGATCACCGGACTGGAACAACTCCATCTCCGGCGCACCGGTGCCGATGTAGGAGAACCGGACGGACCCTGCGGTCAGCTGAGTGCGGAAGTCGGGGCCGGGGTCGGAAGCGTCGAC
>JBCCUH010000248.1:0-3335 GCA_039197405.1 Pseudomonadota bacterium | reverse complement strand
GTCTCGATCACCACTGTCTGCCCCGGCGCGTTCAGCCCCGCCAGCAGCACCGCCGATTTCACCTGCGCAGACGGCACCGGCGTTGTGTAGCGTACCGGAACCGGCTCCGCCGCGCCCACGATGGTCATCGGCAAACGCCCACCTGTCCGGCCCACCGATTGCGCCCCGAACAATGCCAGAGGATCGGTCACCCGCGCCATCGGGCGGCTGTTCAGCGAAGCATCCCCGGTGAAGGTCGCTGTGATGGGCGAGGTCGCCATCGCCCCCATGATCAACCGCACCCCCGTGCCGGAGTTGCCGCAGTCAATCACCGTTTCAGGCTCGGCAAAACCGCCCACACCCACGCCATGCACCGACCATTCGCCGCCGCCATGGTTGATCACCTCCGCGCCGAAAGCTTCCATCGCACGGCCCGTATCCAGCACATCCTCGCCTTCCAGCAACCCGGTGATCTTCGTCTCACCGACCGCCATCGCGCCCAAGATAAGCGAGCGGTGCGAGATCGACTTATCCCCCGGCACCGCGGCCACACCTGTCAAAGGCCCGCATTTGGCAGAGCTCATCGGAACCGGCGATCCATGTGCAGACATCAGCACTTCCCTTGCGCATCACATTTCAGATGGCCTGATAGCGCACACATAAATGGGCGTCCATGCTGTCGCCCTTCATCTTGCCAAATAAACTCCCGCCGCAGGCGGAACCCGTGGCCTTGCGTGCCACAGCACGCAAGGCTACCCCAAACGCCGAAACGTCATGTAATGCGGAATGCGCCCTTCGCGATACGCCTTTTGCTCATAGCGCGTAGACATCCAGTCACCCCAGGGCGCGCGCCAATCACGGGCGCGCTCCGCCTGCCATGCGAACCCCGCTTTTGGCACTTCCAAAAGCGTCTGCCGCACATAATCCTCGATATCCGTTGCCACCCGAAATTCCGCCCCCGGCGCCATGACCTGCGCTAGGGGTTGCAAATGCTCCTGCGTCACGAACCGCCGCCGGTGGTGGCGCTTCTTGGGCCAGGGATCAGGATACAGAAGAAACGCTTTCTCAACCGCCCCTTCCGGCAGCACATCAAACAGATCACGCGCATCACCGGGATAAACGCGCAGGTTATCCACCCCCGCCTCACGGATCTTGCCCAGCAGCATGGCGACACCGTTAATGTAAGGCTCGCACCCAATGATCCCCACATCCGGGTTCGCGCGTGCCTGATGCACCAGATGCTCACCCCCGCCAAATCCGATCTCCAGCCACAAAGGCTTGCCACCAAACATCGCCTTCACATCCAAAGGCACCCGATCCGGGTTCACCTCCCAATCCACCGCACCGGGCGACAGCGCCGCGAGATCCTCATCAAGATAAGCCTGCTGGCTCTGCCGCAGCCCCTTGCCCTTGAAGCGGCCATAGAAATTGCGCCAGGGCGCGCCGGAGGGATGTGTGCGGTTCTGTGTCATGGCGCGGGGTTTAGCCGCGTGCTGCGATCTTGTCGAGCAGGCCCGCACTACGACCCATGCACCAGCACGAGACGCGCTTTACTCACGCACGTCCTGCACTTCTTCGGTCCTGAAATACCTCGGGGGAGCGTGCAGCGCGGGGGCAGCGCCCCCTGCCCGCCTCAGCCATTCGTGCCGTGCCCTATGCTGCTGAGAAACCCCAGCAGATGTTTGGTGTATTTGTCCGGCTGCTCCACGCAGGGCAGATGGCCTGCCTTGCGGATGATCTCAACCCCGCTTCCGGGGATCAGCCCCATCAACTCGCGCACCATGTCCGGCGGGGTCGAGCCATCATCCGATCCGGCAATTCCCAGCGCCGGCAGGCGCAGGCCCGACGTGACCGCCATCATATCCGTGCCCGAGATCGCCGCCATCGCACCACAAAACCCTTCCGGATCCTGGCGCACATACATGTTGCGCCAGAGCGCCAGCTCATGGCTGTCTCGGAACGCCCGTGTGAACCAGCGTTCCATCGCGCCATCGGCAATCGCCTCGATCCCGCCGGCGCGCACCGCGTCGATCCGCTCCTGCCACATCTCGGGCGTGCCGATCTTGGCGCCGGTGTTGCTCAGCACCACGCCGCGTATCAGATCAAGCCGTTTGACCGCGAGCCCCTGCGCAATCATCCCGCCCATGGACAGACCCACAAACACCGCGTCGCGCACCTCCAGATGCTCCATCAGCAGCTCTGCATCGCGCACCAGCGTGCCCATCTTGTAAGGCCCCTCCGGCGCAGAGCTGAGGCCGTGGCCGCGCGTGTCATAGCGGATCAGGCGAAAGCCCGAGGGCATGCGCGCCACCACCTTGTCCCACAGCCGCAGATCGGTGCCGAGCGAGTTGGAAAAGACCACCGGCGCGCCATTTGCCGCCCCATCCTCACGGTAGTGCAAACTCGCATCATCCAGACGCAAAACATCCATGGGTCAGCCTCCTTTTAGCGACAGATGTACCATGAGTTGCCCGTGATCCGAAATAAGCTTGTTATGCGGAGCCTCCGGATGGCTGCCGTCGTTGAGGTGATCATTGAGAATGGTGAAATATTCCATGCGCCCCAGTGATCCGGCTTCTGCCCCTTCAGCCTCGGGGACGAAGTGGCGCGACAGGAAAAGCTGGTCAATGCTCTCGTAAATGCCGCCAAAGGTCGAGGTGTAGACCATGTCGCGCAGGCTTTTGCGCGCGAAAAGCGTCTCGGCGGAATGCAGCCGCATCGCCTCTACGTTTTCGCGAATCTGCTCATTTTCCTCGCGGGTGTAGCGGTCGTGTTTATGCTCTGCATCATGGCGCAGCATGTAAGAGTAGTTCTTAAACGGCGCCTCGCCCGAGATGATCTCGGTGCTGACCGCATGTTCGCTGTCGTTGAAATCGCCCATCACCATCACCGGGCGTCCCTGCTCCAGCTCTGCCACGATGGCGCGCCTGAGCACCCAGGCCTCGGCCATCCGCCGCATCGCCGCCCGCGCAGCCCCCAGCGCCCGGCCCACGGCGTCATAGTTGGTCAGATCCGCCTCAGGCGCATAAGGCTTGCCTGCGGGCCTCACAAACTCGCCCAGCTTGGATTTCAGGTGGCAGTTGAAGACGCTCACCACGGTGCCGCCCATGGGGATGCGCGCCTTGAGGATGGGCCGCGAGGTGCGCGACATTCTATAGGTGCCGCCATCACCGCCGCCCATGTCGGAGAATGCGATCTCCACAGGGTCTGCGAGGTCCTGAATGATCTCGGGCGCTTCGGCAAAGCCAAAGCGCGACAGGATCGCCACGCCCGGCCGCCGCTGTCCCGGCGCGCCGTCATTGGAGTTCGGCGCAAAGGCGATCTGATCCCCACCGACGTCATAGCCTTTGTATTTG
>JBCCUH010000247.1:0-3342 GCA_039197405.1 Pseudomonadota bacterium | reverse complement strand
TTCCGCTTTACATCGCGCTGGCGGAGCGTCTCATCGGTTGATCATTCGGCCAGATGGCAGGCGGTGCGCCCTGTGCCGGTTTGGCGCAGGGCAGGGCGCTCGGACTTGCAGCGCGCTACGGCAATTGGGCAGCGCGGGTGAAAGGCGCAGCCCGAAGGCGGATCAATTGGGTTGGGTATTTCGCCTTCGGGCGGTACCACCTCGCGGCCAAAGGCATCCAGACGCGGCGCGGCCTCTAGCAACATCTGCGTGTAGGGGTGTTTGGGGCTGGAAAAGAGCGTGTCCGGGTCAGCCTCTTCGACCAAGCGGCCCAGATAGAGCACGCCGATCTTGTCGGCCATGTGCTGCACAACCGTCAGGTCATGGCTGATCAGCAGGTAGGTGAGGCCAAAGTCATCCTTCAGATCGCTCATCAAATTGAGCACCTGTGCCTGGACCGAGACATCCAGCGCCGAGGTTGGCTCGTCACAGACAATCAGCTTCGGCTCGGAGGCCAGCGCGCGCGCAATGCAGATCCGCTGGCGCTGACCGCCGGAAAACTCATGCGGAAACTTGCCTGCGTCTTCGGCCGCAAGACCCACCTGTTCCAACAGCTTTTCGGCCAGGCCACGGGTTGTTTGACCCTTGGCCGCCACAGGCTCTTCGATGATATCGCGCACCCGCCAGCGCGGGTTGAGCGAGGCAAAAGGATCCTGAAAGATCATCTGAATATCCGCGCGCACCGCGTCGGTCTTGGCCGCATCCGTTTCATTGGCCAGATCGACACCGCGAATTTCGACCGTGCCCTCGGTAGGTCTGAGCAGCCCGACCAGCATCCGGCCAATCGTGGATTTGCCCGACCCGGATTCGCCCACCAAAGCGTAGGTGCTGCGCTCTTCAATCTCGAAATCCACATCCGAGACAGCCTTGAGATAGACCTTGGGAAGTCGCTCGATCACGCGATTGAGCCAGGGTTTGGAGACGTCGAATTCGCGGCTCAGGTTCTTGACTTGGACCAGCGCCATCAGACAGCCTCCTTGCGTTCAATCGGGAACCAGCAGGCGGCGCGGCCTTCGGAAATCTCCGGGGTCGGATCCTGCCGGCAAACATCCTGCGCGTAGGGGCAGCGCGGGTGAAAGGCGCAGCCGGTGGGCAGGGCGTTCAGGCGCGGCATGGCGCCGGGGATCTGATGCAGCCTTTCCTGGCCGCGGGACGCCAGCGGGGTGGAGGCCATAAGACCATCGGTGTAGGGATGGCTGGGCGCGCCCACGACGTTGCGCACCGGGCCAAGCTCGGCCAGTCTGCCCGCATACATAACGGCGACGCGGTCCGCCGCTTCAGCAATCACACCCATGTCATGGGTAATGAGCATCACCGCCGTGCCTTTCTCGCGGCAGAGCTTTTTCAGCAAAGCCACGATCTGCGCCTGCACCGAGACATCCAGCGCCGTTGTCGGCTCGTCTGCGATCACCAGCGATGGCTCGGCACAAAGCGCAAGCGCGATCACGACGCGCTGGCGCATACCGCCGGAAAACTCATGCGGATAGCTGTCCAGACGGGCTGCCGCACCGGGGATGCCGACCTCTTCCAGCGCCGCCACAGCGCGCGCCTGCGCTTCGCTGCGCGAGATATCGAGATGGGTGAGCATCGTCTCGGTCAGTTGATCGCCGATCTTCAGCAGCGGGTTGAGCGAGGTGAGCGGATCCTGAAAGACCATGCCGATCTCATTGCCTCGGAGACGCCGCATCGCTTCGCCCTGCAGCGGATCAATGCGCGTGCCTTTCAGCCAGACCTCACCCGAAGCAATGCGCGCCGGGCGGTTGAGCAAGCCGATCACTGCGTTGCCGGCCATGGATTTGCCCGCGCCGGATTCGCCCACAACACCGAGGATTTCGCCAGCGGCAATGTCGTAGCTGACGCTGTCCACAGGTTTGAGGATGCCGTGGCGGGTCGGGATCTCGACAGTGAGGTCGCGGATAGAGAGGATGGGGGTCGTCATCAGCGAAGCCTCGGGTTCAGCGCGTCGCGCAGCCAGTCGCCCAGCAGGTTCACCGACAGTGCCAGCGCCAGCAGGGTCACGGCGGGGAAGAGCAATATCCACCACTCGCCCGAGAAGAGAAATCCTTGCCCGATGCGGATGAGTGTGCCCAGCGAGGGCTGCGTTGGCGGCGCGCCGACGCCAAGAAAACTCAAAGTGGCTTCCGCTATGATCGCCAAGGCCAGCGAGATGGTCGCGATCACCAGCACAGGTGACAGCACATTGGGCAGGATGTGCTTCAGCATGATCGCCCCCGGCTTGCGTCCGATCATCTGGGCGGCGGCGACGTAATCCTTGTTCTTTTCCACCAGCGTGGCAGAGCGAACGACGCGGGCAAACTGCACCCAATCGGAAAGGCCGATTGCCAGGATCAGAACCCAGATCGCCATCTGGTCGCGGTATTCGACCGGCGTGACGCCCTTGGCGATGCCGAAGATCAACATGGCCACAAGGATCGAGGGGAAGGTCAGCTGCACATCGGCGGTGCGCATGATGATGGTATCGGTCCAGCCGCCAGCATAGCCGGAAATCAGCCCAAGTGTGATCCCCAGCACCATGGCAAAGGCCACAGCCGCCAGCCCGACGAACAGAGAAATGCGCATCCCGTAAAGGATCGTTGAGAACACGTCGCGCCCCTGATCATCGGTGCCCAGCAGGAAGCTGTCACCGGTAAAGGCATTGTCGATCATCGGCGGGGTGAAGCCGTTCATCAGGTTCAGCGATGCCGGATCAAACGGGTTTGTGGTGGCAATGAGCGGCGCGAAGACCGCGCTCAGAACAAGCACCAACGTCACCACGAAGGACACGATTGCCACCGGCGAGCGGCGGAATGCGTAGATGAAGTCGCTGTCCATCGCCAGCGCGAGGCGGGATTTGTCCTTGACCAGCGGGGAAGGTGTCTGCGTCATCAGTGCCCTTTCGACCGGTCTGAGCGCAGACGCGGATCAATGAAGAGGTAAAGGATATCCACGATCAGGTTGATGCCCACGAACATCACCGAAATCAGCATCAAATAGGCGGCCATCACCGGAATATCGACGAACTGGATCGCGTTGATGAACAGCAATCCGACGCCCGGCCATTGGAACACGGTTTCGGTGATTATCGCGAAAGCGATGATCGCGCCCAGTTGCAGGCCGATCACGGTGATCACCGGCATCATCGTGTTCTTGAGGGCGTGGCGGAAATTCACCACCCGCTCTTTCAACCCGCGCGCATGGGCAAAGCGGATATAGTCCTGACGCAGCACTTCCAGCATTTCCGAGCGCACCAGCCGCATGATCAGTGTCATCTGGTAAAGGCCTAGTGTGATTGAGGGCAAAATC
>JBCCUH010000246.1:0-3344 GCA_039197405.1 Pseudomonadota bacterium | reverse complement strand
CGGCGTTAATCTTGAGATCGCGCGCGGCACCTCGATGGTCATCATCGGCGGCTCAGGCACCGGCAAATCCATCGCCCTGAAATCCATCCTTGGGCTTGTGACGCCTGACAGCGGCACGATCACCGTGGATGGCGCGGATGTCACGAAGGTTGAACGCGACGCCTTTCTGGCGCGGTTCGGCATGCTCTTTCAGGGGGGCGCGCTTTTTGACAGCCTCAAGGTCTGGGAGAACGTCGCCTTTCGACTGATGCGCGGTGCGCTCAAGCGGCCCAAGGCCGAAGCCCGCGAGACTGCCATCGAAAAACTGCGCCGCGTCGGGCTGAAACCCGAGGTCGCAGACAGGTTTCCCGCAGAGCTGTCCGGAGGGATGCAGAAACGGGTCGGGCTGGCGCGCGCCATCGCCGCAGCGCCGGAGATCATATTCTTTGACGAGCCGACAACCGGTCTGGATCCCATCATGTCCGGTGTGATCAACGATCTCATTCGCGAAATTGTGGTGGAGATGGGCGCAACGGCGATGACCATCACCCATGACATGAGCTCGGTGCGCGCCATCGCCGACACTGTCGCGATGCTGCACGACGGGGTGATCCAATGGACTGGTCCCGTGGCGCAGATGGATGCGGCGGGCGATCCCTATCTGGAGCAGTTCATTCATGGCCGGGCCGACGGGCCGATTGAGGCGGTCAGATGACCGCGCAAGTCTGGATCGGGGTGGCGCAGGCCCCGCTGGTTTGGGTTGTCGTCTGCGAAGTATTCTTTCTGGCCTATCTGGTGAAAGACAAAGGTGTCTCTTACCGTCTCGGCGAAGTGTTCAAAGCCCACGCACCGATGATTCGCATGCTTTTGACTGCTGTGCTGGGCGCGCTGGCCGGATATTTGATCGGGCGTATGATCTCGGACAGTGCTGGCTGGATCGGTTTTGCCATTGGCACCCTGCCCGCTTGTGTGTTGATCGATCGGCTGCTTGCCGGGATGCGCCCGAAGACGCGGATCTGGCGCTGGTTCGCAACGCCCCTCGCCGCTGCGCAGGCGCTCCTCTCGCTGACCATACCCGGGGCTGGCTGAGCAAATTCTTCTGCGAAGACTTTGCTCTTTCAACATCCTTCGCAGAAGGATGTTTTGCGCCGGGTGATCTTCCCAGAATATCATCGCCATTGCATTCACCCAAAATGGGCGGCACCTTCAATATATGACCAATTTCAGCAGCTTGTTCGAACCCAACTATACCATTTTGACGTTTGTGATGATCAAGACGTTCTTCTTCGTGGAAATCATCGGCCTGCTGGGTCTGGTCCGCCTGGTCACCGCATCGCGTCTGTCTCGCCTCTTTGCAGGCCTGGCTGTTCTTTTCGTGATCCTCTGCATCGCCGCCAAATATGTCCCGGCTGTCGCCGGTCTGACCGGTACGGAACCTGCGCGTTACGCCTCTCAGCTGATCAACGCCGGTATCCTGCAAACCGGCTCCGGCATGGCTGTTCCGGTGATTGCAGCGATCTTGTTTGGTGCATCATCCCTTGCCCCGGGCCGTCGGTGGTGGGGGCTTGATGCGCTGTTCGTTCTGTGGTGTCTGGGATTTTTCGGATTGTGGGGCTACACGCTTTTATGAGCCTGCCGAAACTGATCAATCTTGCGCTGCTGATAGCCTTTCCAATCGCCTGGTTCGCACCGCTGATGCGCGCCGGGCTGCTGCCGCTTTTCGGCTTGAGCGAGATCAGCGTGATCACCGGTTTGCAGAGTCTTTGGCAATCTGATGTGTTTCTTGCGCTGCTCGTCACCTTTTTCGCGCTCTTTGCACCTTACGTGAAATGCCTGGGCACTGCCTTGATGCAATTCGGCATGCTCAGCCCTAGCGTGAAACCTGCGCTCATGATCCTGGGCAAATTGGCGATGGCGGACATTTTCCTCATCGCGGTCTATATCACAGCGCTCAAGGGCATTGGGTTGGGGCGTATCGAAACCGCCTGGGGACTGTATCTCTTTACAATCTGCATCCTGGTTCAGCTCGCGCTTGGGCTTTGGGATCGCAGATCGGCACAAAGCAAGAACATCCCTTGACGCGTCCTGCGCGCTCGGCCAAGTAGGGTCATGGCCAAGAAACCTTCTTTTTCGTGCAATGACTGCGGCAACGTCACCTCCAAATGGTCCGGGCGCTGCGAAGCCTGTGGCGCCTGGAACTCGATCACCGAGGATGCGGGTCTCAGCACCTCGGGCCCCGAAAAGGCGGGGCTTGGAACCCTGCGCGGGCGGGCCGTGCCGCTGACCGATCTCAGCACACAAGAGGCGCCGCCCCCGCGCACCAAATCTGCGCTGGATGAATTGGACCGGGTGCTGGGCGGTGGGCTTGTCCCGGCATCTGCCACTTTGGTGGGCGGCGATCCTGGCATCGGCAAATCCACGCTGCTGTTGCAGGCTGCCGCCCGGTTTGCCGAGGCCGGGCTGAAAACCATCTATGTCTCGGGCGAGGAAGCCAGCGCGCAGGTGCGTATGCGCGCGCAGCGGCTGGGGCTGACACATGCGCCTGTGCAACTGGCCGCCGAAACAAACCTGCGTGATATCCTCACCACGCTGGAGCAGGAAAAGCCGCAGCTTGCGATCATCGATTCCATTCAGACAATGTGGTCCGACACGGTAGGCAGCGCGCCGGGCAGTGTGGCGCAGGTGCGCGCGGCGGCCCATGAGCTGACCAGTTTTGCCAAGCGGCGCGGCATGTCTGTGATTTTGGTGGGACATGTGACCAAGGACGGTCAGATTGCCGGGCCAAGGGTGGTGGAGCATATGGTGGATACGGTGCTCTACTTTGAGGGTGAACGCGGGCATCAGTTCCGCATCTTGCGCGCGGTGAAGAATCGCTTTGGCCCGTCCGACGAAATCGGCGTTTTCGAAATGACCGGCAGCGGCCTTGCGCAGGTTCAGAACCCTTCGGCGCTTTTTCTCAGCGAGCGTGGCACTCCCTCGCCGGGATCCGTGGTTTTCGCCGGTGTCGAGGGCACCCGGCCTGTTCTGGTCGAGCTGCAAGCGCTTGTGGCCCCCTCCCCGCACAGCCAGCCCCGGCGCACGGTTGTCGGCTGGGATGGCGGCCGTCTGGCGATGATTCTTGCGGTGCTTGAGGCGCGCGTCGGCATCCCCTTCACTGGACTTGATGTCTATCTCAATGTGGCAGGTGGCATGAAAATCTCGGAGCCTGCTGCGGATCTTGCAGTGGCGGCTGCCCTTCTGAGTGCGCGTGAAGACGCCGCTTTGCCCGCAGAAACCGTAGTCTTTGGCGAAATCTCACTGTCTGGCGCCCTGCGTCCGGCCCCCCAAACCGAAAACAGGTTGAAGGAAGCGCAAAAACTTGGTTT
>JBCCUH010000245.1:0-3366 GCA_039197405.1 Pseudomonadota bacterium | reverse complement strand
GTGATCAGCTCGGCGCCGGATTGGGGCATGCCATGCGCTTCCACATATTCGGGTGACGCGCAGAGCACACGCTCGACATCGGCGATCTTGCGGATGCGCAGCGCGCTGTCCTCGGGCTGGCCGAGAAAGAACGACAGATCAAGGCCCTCGGTCGTCAGGTCCACCTTGCGATCGGTCAGGCGCAGACGAATGCTCACTTCTGGATATTTCTCAAGAAAGGCAGGCACTTGCGGCGCGATCAATCTGCGCCCCACCCCCAGCGGCGCGGCCACATAGAGTGATCCCTTGGGGTTATCGGTGATCTTGACCACCTGCGCCTCTGCGGCTTCGACGGAATCCAGAATTTCGCAGGCCCCGCCATAAAACGCCTTGCCGTGCTCTGTCGGCGTCAGGTTTCTGGTTGTGCGCTGGAACAGCCGGACGCTTAGATGATCCTCAAGCTGCGAGATGCGGGCGGATGTCACCGCTGGCGAAATGCGCAGGTCACGTCCGGCTGCGGACATGCTGCCTAATTCGTAGACGCGCACGAAAGTCCGGATGTTTTCGAGGTAGGACATTGTTCGGTTTTTTTTGAGACTGCTTGGTGTTGCCAAGTCATACCAGAGGAATTCATCCTCGCATAGTCTGGCGCAAAGCGGAATCGAGGGAGAGCTTCCATGCAGGATATTGCCATTTTGTGGGATTGGATCGCATTCAGCGTTCGCTGGCTACATGTGATCACCGCGATGGCCTGGATCGGTGCGTCTTTCTACTTCATCGCGTTGGACCTGATGCTGAAACCCAATGACGCCCTGCCCGCAGGCGCCCATGGCGAAGAGTGGGAAGTGCATGGCGGCGGGTTTTATCACACGGTCAAATACCTCGTGGCCCCGGCCCGAATGCCCGAGCATCTGACCTGGCACAAATGGCAAAGCTACAGCACATGGCTGTCCGGCGCGGCATTGCTGATGATTGTCTACTGGGTCGGCGGCGAGCTTTATCTGCTGGATCCGACCAAGGCGGATTTGACGCTGTGGCAAGGCATCGTGATCTCTGCGGTGTCGTTGACAGTCGGCTGGCTGATCTACGATGCCGCCTGCAAATCGCGCCTTTCAGAAACGCCAACGCTGCTCATGGTGCTGCTCTTTGCGATGCTGGTAATCATGTCCTGGGGCTATAACCAGATATTCACCGGGCGGGCCGCCTTGCTGCATCTGGGTGCTTTCACCGCAACGATCATGACGGCGAATGTGTTTTTCCAGATCATGCCGAACCAGCGCATCGTGGTGCAGGACCTCAAGGAGGGGCGCACGCCGGACGCGAAATACGGCAAAATCGCCAAGGTGCGCTCGACCCACAACAACTATTTGACGCTGCCGGTGGTGTTTTTGATGCTCAGCAACCATTACCCGCTGTCCTTTGGCACGCAGTATGCCTGGATAATCGCATCGCTGATCTTCCTCACTGGCGTCACGATCCGGCATTATTTCAACACCATGCACAAGACGGGCAAGGGTCCGCATTGGACCTGGGGTGTGACCGTGCTGTTGATGGTTCTTATCGCCTGGCTGTCCACATTCGGGGGCGGAGAAACCTATGAGGAGGCGGAGGCGCGCGCGCTGACCCCTTACGAGCAGCAGTTCGCCGGCGTGGACAGCTTCGACGACGCGTTCACTGCGGTGCTCGGCAATTGCTCGATGTGCCATGCGCGTGAGCCAAGCTGGGAGGGCATTCGCTGGGCACCCAAGGGTGTGCATCTGGAGACCGCTGCAGATGTGACCCGCCACGCGGAGGCGATTTACGTGCAGGCTGGCGTCAGCCACGCGATGCCCCCGCCCAATGCCATCGAGATGGAGGCTGAGGCGCGTCAGGCCATCATCGCCTGGGTCCGTGCCGGACGCGCCAACACCCACTGACCCGCGCCCTTTGTTGATGCGAAATTTGCATTGGGAATGGGCCGGCGCAGGCGGTAATTTCGGGCTAGTCATTCAGGAGCCAACCCCATGCATCTTGCCCGTTTTCCGCGCGTTCATCTTGCCCATCTCGCCACCCCACTGGAGCCAATGAAGCGGCTGTCGGAGGCGCTTGATGTAGAGCTTTGGATCAAACGCGACGATTGCACCGGCATGTCCACGGGCGGCAACAAGACCCGCAAGCTGGAATTTCTGATGGCCGAAGCGCTGGAGCAAGGCGCGGATATGGTCATGACCCAGGGCGCCACCCAGACCAACCATGGCCGTCAGACCGCAGCCTTCGCGGCCAAGCTGGGGCTCAAGTGTCATATCCTGCTGGAAGATCGCACCGGCTATCAGGATGGCAATTACAACACCAATGGCAATGTGCTGCTGGATCATCTGCATGGCGCAACGACCGAGAAGTTTCCCGGTGGTCACGACATGCCGGGCGAGATGGAAAGGGCCGCCGAAAAGATGCGGGCCAAAGGGCATAAGGTGTATGTTATTCCCGGTGGCGGATCGAACCCGACAGGCGCGCTTGGCTATGTGAATGCAGCCTTCGAGCTGGTCAGCCAGGCCAATGATCAGGGGTTGAAAATCGACCGGCTGGTGCATGCGACAGGCTCGTCCGGTACGCAGGCAGGGTTGGTGACGGGCATGTGCGCGATGAATGCGCAGATCCCGGTGCTGGGGATCGGCACGCGGGCGCCGCAGCCCAAGCAGGAGCAAATGGTCTATGATCTGGCCTGCCGCACCGCCGAGAAACTGGGCTGCGCAGGCGTCGTGCACCGCGAGCATGTAATGGCGAACACCGATTATGTGGGGGACGGCTATGGCCTGCCAACGCAAAGCGGCATCGAGGCCATTCGCATGTTTGCCGAGTTGGAGGGTATTCTGCTGGACCCCTGCTATTCGGCCAAGGGTGCAGCTGGGTTGATCGATCTGGCGCGCAAGGGCGCATTTGCCGGTGAACGCGTCGTGTTCCTGCACACCGGCGGCGCGGCAGCCCTGGGCGGATACGATTTCGCCTTTGAGCACGCGGACCGCTGGGTCAATCTTTAGGCTAGAGCAGCTCCCAAAGCTGCCGCGATTGCGCGGAGAAGGTGGCGGGATTGGCAAGGGCCGCAATGGTCAGCCTGGTCTGCCAGCCTGTGTCACCGATTGGAACCAGCGCGCCGGTGGACAGCTCCGAGCCCACCGCACTGTGCGGCATCCAGGCAAACCCGCTGCCGTTCATCAACCGGCGCTTGATGGTTTCGACCAGTCCATCGACATAGATCGTCTCTACGTTCAGGCGCTTGTGTCCGATGATGCTGTCCACGACCATGCCGAGGAACGAAGATTGCTCGTAGGCCAGATAAGGGATCGTGGGCGTTTTGTCAGCGTTCAGGTCCCAGCCGTATTTGGCAGCTGGCTCTGCGGCAGCGACCGG
>JBCCUH010000244.1:0-3410 GCA_039197405.1 Pseudomonadota bacterium | reverse complement strand
GGGCGAGGCAATCATATAGGGCAGATAAATCCGGGCCTCGGCGCGCACCGCATCCGATGTAGTCATCAGATCAATGATCGGCCCACCGAAAAGCGCGAAGGCAACAGCCGTCACAACAACGCAGATGATGCCCCAGATGCTGGTCAGTGCTGCCGCCCGCCGCACCCGCGACACACTGCGCGCACCCATCGACTGACCCACGAGCGCTTCGGCGACGATGGCGAACCCATCCATCGAATAGGCGGTGATGTGCAAAAACTGCATCAGCACATGATTGGCCGCCAGCGTTACATCCCCAAAGCGCGCGCCAACAAAGATGAAGGACATGAAAATGCCTTGCAGCAACACCGACCTTATCAGGATATCGCGGTTCAAGGATGCAAAAAGCACCAGTTGCGCCCTGTCGAAAATGCGCGTCCGGTCGCGCCACGCCGGGGTTTCGAATGCATCACGGCAGAGCCAGAGCGCCAGAGCAAACCCGCTCCATTCCGCAATGAAGGTGGCAAGGGCCACGCCTTCCACACCCCAGTCAAGGTCCAGAACGAACCAGAGATCCAGAACAATGTTCAACACATTCATCAGCAACTGGACCGCCAGCACCCCGCCAGTGCGTTCAAGGGCAATCAGCCAGCCAGTCAGCGCATAGACAGCAATCATCGCAGGCGCCGAATAGACCCGGATCGCCATATAGCTGCGGGCCAGGGATTCCACTTCGTCACTTGCCGGAGCGGTCATCAGCGCCAGGTGAATGAGCGGGGCCTGAAAGATAGCGATCAGAACGCCTGCCCCGAGGGCAATCAGCAAGGCGCGGCTCAAAAGCGCTGAGACCTCGGCCCGGTCCCCTGCCCCTTCCGCCTGCGCGGCAAGACCCGCCGTGCCCATCCGCAAAAAGCCGAATATCCAGTAGATTGCGGTTATGGCGACCGCCCCCACACCAACCGCACCAATCGGCGCAGCTTCGCCCATCTGCCCCACAACACCTGTATCCACCGCGCCCAGTATGGGAACGGTCGCGTTGGAAATGACGACGGGCACGGCCAGTTTCAGGACCCGGCGATGGGTCAGATCAACCGGTTGCGCGGTCACTCTGATGGGCGCTGCGGCATCAGGAAATGCGCCGCGCCATGAGCGAAGGGACGGGTCCGGTTGTCTTGCCAGGCCTCTACCTGAACGGTTGCATAGCGCCGCCCCGAACGGGTGACCCGCGCCCGCGCATAAGCGTCGCGCGGCAGGCCCGAGCGCATGTAATCGACAGAGAAATCGATGGTCTTGGGCAACCGGGGCAGCTTGCCAGCTTCCAGGTCCTCCAGGCTCAGCGCGCCGCCTTCCACATCGTCCCACATCAGCGCCCAGCCCAGCTCGATGATCGCCGTCACCTCCAGAAAGGCCGCCGTCACCCCGCCATGGAGCGCTGGCAGCAACGGATTGCCAATCAGCTTTTCATCAAAAGGTAGAAGAGCCGTCAGCTCATCCCCGCGCCGGTCGAAAGAAATCCCCAGAAACTGAATGTAAGGCACACCATCCACCAAAGCGTGCAGGGCCGCATCCCGGCGCTGTTTGACCTCCTGAACCGGTTCGGGACGTTTGCGCACCATGGCTCAGGCTCCTTCCACAGTGAATGCACCTGTTGCGGTGGCAACCGGGCGGCTTGCATCTTCGTCATGGGCGACCGCGCGTACGAAGGCGACATTGCGGGTGATGTGATAGCAGGTTGCCTCTGTCGAAATCCGCTGCCCTGGGGTTGCCGGGCGCATGTAGTCTATCCTGAGATCGATGGTGGCCGTGCCTGCCGGGGCCTTGGGGTGGCTCATGACCGCAGCGCCGCAGCAGGTATCCATCAGCGCCGACACCGCACCGCCATGGATGACCCCGGTTTCCGGGTCCCCAATGAACCGCGTATCGTAAGGCATTTCGATCCGTGCCTTGCCGTCCCCGATCTCGGTCAGATCCATGCCGAGAGCAGATGCATGCGGGATCGCGTTGATGAATTGTCGAGCAATCTGTGCTTTTCGTTCGCTCATTCGGGCGCTGCCTTTCAAACTTTGCTGACCTGTATCCTGCCAAAGCGCGGGCGTGACAAGAGTGGCTGTTGCCCTTGGCTTCTCCGCGCCCTAGTCTTTGCCATGCGCACCATCAGGCATGACCGAGGAGCAACAAGATGCAAAATCCGGATCGTATGACCTTCAAGGAAATGTGCGCGCGCTTTGACGTGACCCCGCGCACGCTGCGCTATTACGAATACATCGAGCTGCTGCAACCGGACCGTGAAGGGCGCTCGCGTTTCTATGGCCCGCGCGAACAGGCCCGCATGACGCTTATTCTGCGCGGGCGCAGGTTTGGTGTGAAGCTGGAAGAAATCCGGCAATGGCTGCTGATCTACGAACATGAAGGCACCGAGGCGCAAATGCAGGCGTTCATCGAGATGGCCGACAAACAGCTTGTCGAGCTGGAAGAGCAATCCCAGCAATTGCAGGAAGCGATGAGAGAATTGCGTCATCTGCGCGATGACACCCAGAAAGCTCTCGACAAAAAAACTTGAAGAAAACGCCATGAACGCGGCCTTGTGGGCATCGCCCGCGGGGCGGGTCAACCTGCGAAAAGATCATGTGCGAAAACGTGCCTGCACTGGGCACCTCGGCACGCCGTACACTGCGAAATGCAAGCGGACACCCAGAGATTGGCGGTCTACCTGTATAAGATACGCCTTACAAATAAGCCGTTTTGACGAATCTTCCCCGGTTTTCCCCATAAATAGATTTCAAAAAGTAGGGCTTGACCTTTAGGGAAGTTACGTAAACTTTGATTTGACGTTACGTACCACTTACGTAAAGCAACATCAGCGTTGTAAAAAAGCGAAATCCTTCGCACCTGACCGGCATGGCCCATTCTTGAAAGTCCGAGACGATGCATGAAACACAAATGACCATTCGCGAAATGTGCGACGCATTCGGCGTTACGCCGCGTACATTGCGCTTTCACGAAAGCAAAGAACTGCTGTTCCCCGAACGGGACGGCCAGAAACGACTGTTCACCAAGCGCGACCGTGCGCGGCTCAAACTGATCCTGCGCGGCAAGCGCTTTGGTTTCAGTCTTGAGGAAATCCGGCAGCTGCTCGACCTCTATCACGTCGGCGATCAGCAGCACACGCAGATGATGCGCACATTGGAGATCGCAGGCGAACGTCTGGCCGATCTGGAGCGCCAGCGCGACGAATTGAACAGTGCAATTGACGACCTGCGCGAGCAGATCAAATGGGGCGAGAAGATCACGGCCTCAATGAACTACAGTTCTCGGGCGGCTGAATAAACCAGCCGTTCGTCCCTGACACAACCAAACACGGAGTGGCACATGCCTCGCTACATCGCCCCTACGAAAGACATGCAGTTCATCATTCACGATGTTCTCAAAGC
>JBCCUH010000243.1:0-3435 GCA_039197405.1 Pseudomonadota bacterium | reverse complement strand
GACAGAAACTTGCGCCGTTGATAGCCAGCCACAGGGCCAATGGTGGCCAGACCTATGTCGGCGCGTTCGTTGCGCAGATCATCCTCAACGGTCAGTGAGTCCGCATCCCGGAGATCAATGCAAACGTCGGGATGCTGCGCCATGAAGCGCCGCAGGATGGGCGGTAGGACAACTTGCACTACGGATGGCGTCGCTATCAGCCGGACATGGCCTTGCTCCGCCCGGGCGAGCCCTTCTATCGCGGCAACCGTGCGCTCAAAATGGGCCAGCTCCCGCGTGGCCTCGTGTCGGATCAGATGTCCTAGGGGCGTGAGGTGGGATTTGCGGCCGGTTTCAAAAAGCGGCGCCCCGATGTGATCTTCGAACTGGCGCAGCATCATTGAGACCGCAGACGGCGTGCGGCCGAGGATCTCTGCCGCATCGGCAAGGCTGCCGCTGTCAGCGACAGCGCGAAAACAGCGCAACATCTCGATTTTTATCGCCATGTTCAGGCCAGCTTAAAATTCAAACAGCTGAATGAAGAAAGCCTGAAATTCCTTGAGGGCGCAACCCGTCCCGTGCGTACTTAAACTGTCTGCACCGCCGCCACCGCACGCTTCCAGGCAGCGTAGCGAGCCTCTCGCGTCTCATCGTTCATGACAGGGTCAAACCTTTGATCGCGCGCCCAGCCTTTGGAAAACTCATCGAGCCCCGGATAAACCTCCGCGCGCATCCCCGCGAGCCAGGCCGCTCCCATGGCCGTCGTCTCCAGCACATGGGGCCGGTCGACCGGAGCACCGATAATGTCGGCGAGGAATTGCATCGTCCAGTCTGACGCGCTCATCCCGCCGTCGACGCGCAAGGTCTGATCGCTGTCAGGGGCCCAATCCGCCCGCATCGCCTCCATCAAGTCGCGGGTTTGAAAGCCCACGCTTTCCAAAGCGGCCCGCGCCATTTCCGCCGGTCCGGTGTTCCGTGTCAGCCCAAACACCGCGCCGCGGCAGTCCGCATTCCAATAGGGCGCGCCCAGACCGGTGAAGGCGGGAACGATGATCACGTTTTGGGTCTCATCGGCCTTGAGCGCCAGCGGTTGCGTCTCTTGCGCCGCCTTTATCAGGCCCAAACCATCGCGCAACCATTGCACGACCGCGCCAGCAATAAAGATCGACCCTTCAAGCGCGTAAGTCGGTTTGCCGTCCAACTGATAGGCGATCGTGGTCAGCAGTTTGTTCGTGGACGCAACAGGTGTCTCACCGGTATTGAGAAGCGCGAAACACCCCGTCCCGTAGGTAGACTTGAACATCCCCGGCTCGAAACAGGCCTGCCCCACCGTGGCCGCCTGCTGGTCGCCCGCAACGCCCAGAATCGGGATTTCGCGCCCGAACAGATCCGCCCGCGCCATGCCGAAATCGGAGGCGCAATCGCGCACCTCGGGCAGCATCGCCATCGGGATATTCAAGAGACGGCAGACCTCTTCATCCCAAACGCCCTTGTGAATGTTGAAAAGCAGGGTCCGCGCCGCGTTCGTGGCATCCGTCACATGCGCCCGGCCGCCCGTCATCCGCCAGATCAGATAGCTGTCGACAGTGCCAAACAGCAGCTCCCCCGCCTCGGCCATGGCGCGCGCGCCCTCTACCGTATCCAGGATATAGGAAAGCTTGGTGCCCGAGAAATACGGGTCAAGCAGCAGGCCGGTACGCTCGGTCACCATCGCCTCATGCCCGGCTTCCCGCAACTCTGCGCATTTGGCGGCGGTGCGCCGATCCTGCCAGACGATGGCGTTGTGAACCGGCGCCCCCGTCGCCTTGTCCCATACCACCGTTGTCTCGCGCTGATTGGTAATGCCGATGGCCGCGATCTGGCTGGCATCGATGCCGGCCCGCTCAATCACCGCGCGGCAGGTGGCCGCCACGGTCGACCACAGGTCCGCCGGGTCATGTTCGACCCAGCCCGAGGCGGGAAAGTGCTGCGGGAATTCCTCTTGCGCGACCGCCGCAATCCCAAGGCCCTGATCGAACAGGATCGCCCGGCTGGATGTGGTGCCCTGATCTATTGCCAGCACATAGGTCATCAGTGTCTCCCCCGTCTTTTTTGTGCTGCACCAGTGTCAGGGATTGCCCCGGCCTGTCCAGTCCGCATCGCGCGCGCGCACCCTTAGGCATGCGCGCCCGGTTTACCAGTGCTGCGCCGGATGCGGCTGGAAGTGCGCGCGCTCTGTTGACGAAGCGTTGTCAACCAATGGGATAGGGACCGACTGTGCCGATCGTGCAACTGCAGAATGTCGCGTCGCACAGCGCGCGCGCCAACGATCAATTCTGTGGTACTCTGACACTGCGTCGATTGATTTTTGCGATTTCGACTGTGACCCGTACAGGATCGGCCCTACCGGATTTTCCGCGCTGACATACGCGGATATGGTTCCTCCCTGACTGGACAGGCCGCACCCCGGTGCGGTCTTTTTTTCAGATCGGTTCGATCAGTTCCGGCCCGCTGGCCCGGTTCGAATTCACCGCCACGTCCACGCGATGAAAGACCAGCGCGCCGTCAGGCTGGGCCGTCATCAACCGCGCCGCACCCTTGCCCGCCTCACCCAACCACAGCGGCCAGTCATCGGGGTCCAGAATGACCGGCATCCGGTGATGGATCGCCGCCATCGACGCATTGGCCGCGGTGGTGACAATCGCGCAGGTGCGGTGGCTCAGGTCGTCGCGCGACCAGTCCTGCCACACCCCGGCAAAGGCCAGCGGCGCCCCATCCGCGCGCCGGATGTACCAAGGCAGGCGCTTGCCCTCGCTGTCCTTGGTCCATTCGTAGAAACCGGTCGCGATGATCAAACAGCGCCGTTCCCGGCAGGCCGCGCGAAACGCGGGCTTTTCCGCAATCGTCTCGGACCGCGCGTTGATCAGCAGCGGGCCGCCGTTTGGTTTCTTGTACCACACCGGGATCAACCCCCAGCGCATGGCACCCAGTCGGCGATTGCCGTCTTCATCGCTGGTGACGATGTGCACGTCCGTGGTGGGGCAGACATTGTAGTTGGGCACATTGGGTAGGTCATTTGCCGGTGCCGCGCCAAAGACCTGCACCATGGCATCATGCGGCAGGGTTACCGCCATTCGTCCACACATATCGCCCTCCTGTCCTGGGCTTTAGCATACCGCCTGTGCCGCGAACGGCCAGAGGCTGCGCGCCTCCAAAGACGCGCAGCAAAAGGGCCTAGAGCAGCTTGCGAAAGATGACCTTGCCGTCCCCCGCCGCCCAGTAGTCGCGGATCATGGCCTCCTTTCCATAGCCCTGCGCCGCATAAAACCCGCGCGCCTGGGCGAAATCCGGCAGGGCGGAGGTTTCCACGATCAGCATGCGCTGCTGCGCGGACCGCAGTTGGCTTTCCAAAGCGGCCACCAGAGTGCCCCCCAACCCCTGCCCCTGCCGGGCAGAGCGCACGCCGAGGGCCAGCAT
>JBCCUH010000242.1:0-3472 GCA_039197405.1 Pseudomonadota bacterium | reverse complement strand
GCGGGCGCATTTTGCCGGTCGACAAGAAATCCGATAAGGAATGGCTTGTCCCCGCGGGGACAACCGGCGGTGCGAAGGATGGCGAGCTGGTCGAAGCCGAGCAGGCAGGCCCTAAATCGCGCATGGGTCTGCCGCGCGCGCGCATCGTTGCACGGCTGGGCGATCCCACAGCGCCCAAGGCGGTGTCGCTCATCGCGATCCACCAGCATGGCATCCCCGATCACTTTCCCGACGAAGTGATCGAAGAAGCGGACAGCATGAAGCCAGCGGGGCTGAAGGGCCGCGTCGATCTGCGCGATGTTCCGCTGATCACCATCGACCCGGTGGATGCGCGCGATCACGACGATGCGTGTTATGCTGAAGCGGATCCTGACCCCAGGAACACGGGCGGCTTCATCCTGTGGGTGGCGATTGCTGATGTGGCGCATTACGTGCGCCCCGGCTCTGCGCTGGACCGCGAGGCGCGCAAGCGGGGCAACTCCAGTTATTTTCCGGACCGCGTTGTGCCGATGTTGCCGGATCGCCTGTCGGGCGATCTGTGCAGCCTGCACGAAGGTGTGCCGCGCGCCTGTATCGCGGTGCGTATCCGCATCGACAATGTCGGCCGCAAGATCGAACACGAATTCATGCGCGGCTTGATGAAATCCCCTGCTTCGCTGAATTACGGCGAGGTGCAGGCGGCGATGGACGGTGCGCCGAATGAAAAGACTGAAGCTTTGGTCAGCCCCGTGCTGCGCCCGCTTTATGCCGCCTATGCCGCACTGAAAAAGGCGCGGGCCGAGCGGCAACCGCTGGAGCTTGATCTGCCCGAACGCAAGATCGTTCTGGATGATGACGGAAAAGTAACCTCTGTCGCCTTTGCAGAACGGTTGGACGCGCATCGGCTGATCGAGGAATTCATGGTGCTGGCCAATGTCTGCGCGGCGGAAACGCTGATCGCCAAGCGCCAGCCGCAGCTGTTCCGCGTGCATGAGGAACCCAGCCCGGAGAAGCTTGATGCCCTGCGTGAGACGGCCAAGGCCGCCGGGCTGACGCTGGCCAAGGGGCAGGTTCTGAAGACCGAGCATCTTAACAGGCTGCTTGCTGCGGCTGAGGGCACCGATGAGGCCGAACTGATCAACATCTCGACCCTGCGGTCCATGACGCAGGCCTACTACGCGCCCGAGAATTTCGGACACTTTGGCCTCGCGTTGAAAAGCTATTCGCATTTCACCTCTCCTATCCGCCGCTATGCCGATCTGCTGATCCACCGCGCGTTGATCACGGCACACGGCTGGGGCGATGACGGGCTGACGGCGGCGGATGCTGAAGGTCTTGCGCAGACCGGCGAGCAAATCAGCCAGACTGAGCGGCGTTCGATGCTGGCAGAGCGTGATACGACGGATCGCTACTTGGCCGCTTATCTCAGCGAGCGTGTAGGCGATGAGATGCAGGGCCGCGTTGCCGGGATCGCGAAATTCGGGATCTTTGTGAAACTGGATGACAGCGGGGCAGACGGGTTGGTGCCGCTGCGCACGTTGGGATCAGAATTCTTTCATTTCGACGCCGAGAGCCAGACACTCATGGGCAGTGACAGTGGTCGGATCATCCAGCTTGGCATGCGCGCGACTGTCAGGCTGGCGGAAGCCGCGCCGGTTACCGGGGGTGTGATCCTTGAATTGATCACCCTGGATGGCAAAGCGTTGCCGAAGGGCCGGTCTGGCGGATCGCGTCGGGGCGGTCCAAGGCGCAAAGCGGCAAAATCGAAACACAAGGCGGCCAAGGTCAAGCGCAAGGTTTCGCGCAGGCGCTAGCCGGTTTCGGCAGAAGACCGCGGGGATGTCGCCTTTTGCTTGGGCGGGCGTCGACATGGGGGTATGGTCAGGCCCTGTTAACCTGAACGGTGTAAGGTGCTGGCATGATCAAATACCTGATATGTGGTTTTCTGTTGCTGGTGATGCCAGGTTTCGGATTGGCACAGGCGGTTGATGTGTCGCTGCGCCCCGCGCTGCGTCCGGATGGCATGCGGGTGGCCATGGTATCCGAAGCAGTGGCAAAACCCGTGCGCCCCGTGCTACGCCCGAATGTGCCCAGCAATCGGCGAAACGTTACACCGGAGGCTATCTTGCAAGCGACATCCAATGCAGGGTTCAGACGCTGGACCAAAGGGTTTCGCAAACGCGTCCTGAACGCGGGGATATCTGGGGCGGTTTTCGATCAGGCGTTTTTGACTGCCGGGTATCTTCCCAAGGTGATTAAACGGGATCGCAACCAGTCCGAGTTTACCAAGACGATCTGGGAGTATCTCGACAGCGCCGTGTCGGAAAAGCGCCTGAGCAATGGCAGGTCCGCTTTGGCAGCGCATGGCGACACGCTGGCGGCGATTGAGGCCAGATACGGCGTGGAGAAAGAGGTTGTCGCAGCTGTCTGGGGACTGGAAAGCGCCTATGGCACGTTTCGCGGCGAAACGCCGATTATCAGCGCTCTGGCCACCCTGGCCTATGACGGACGGCGCGGAAAATTCTTTGAGGGACAGCTGATCGCCGCGCTGAGGATTTTGCAATCGGGCGACATTGATGCGGACGGCATGCTGGGATCCTGGGCCGGGGCCATGGGGCATACGCAGTTTATCCCGACCTCTTATCTGGAATATGCGGTTGATTTCACCGGCGATGGCAGGCGCGATATCTGGAGCGAGGACCCCTCGGACGCTTTGGCCTCGACGGCGGCCTACCTCAGCAAATTCGGCTGGCAGCCGGGTCAACCCTGGGGGGTGGAGGTTAAGCTGCCCAAGGGGTTCGACTATACGCTTGCCTCGCGCAAGGTGACGAAGGCGCCGGGGGGCTGGGCGGCGCTGGGGGTTCTGGATATGGCGGGAAAGCCCGTGCCTGATCATGGCAGCGCGTCGATCCTGCTGCCTGCGGGGGCGAAGGGTGCAGCCTTCATGATCTTCGGGAATTTCGCGGTGATCGAGCGGTATAATGCTGCCGATGCCTATGTGATTGGTGTGGGGCATCTGAGTGATCGTCTGGGCGGCGGTGCGGCGATTCAGGCGGCATGGCCAAAAGAGGATCGCGCGCTGACTTTCAAGGAACGTCAGCAGATGCAGCGGCTTTTGACGACTTCGGGTTTCAATACGCGCGGTGTGGACGGGAAGATTGGGCCCAATACGATTGCGGCGATCCGAGGGTTTCAGAAATCCAAAGGGTTGGTCCCGGATGGCTATGCGTCATTGGCCTTGCTTAAAGCGCTTCAGGGTTAGTTTGCGGAGCGGGCTGCGCCCGCGCTGGGGGTGCTTTGCTGTGCAAAGCGGTTTGAAAGGGCTCTGCCCTTCTTGGCGCGGGGCGCCAATTCATCCCGGGATATTTTCGGACCAAAGATGAGACGCGCGTAACTTGGTTTTAACCTTGGGCAGGTAGACATGCCCTACGGTACAGGCGGGGACGCCGATGGCCGTGACCGAAGATGCCCCGGGTTCAGTATTGGCCCGGGG
>JBCCUH010000241.1:0-3477 GCA_039197405.1 Pseudomonadota bacterium | reverse complement strand
CGATAATTCAGGCAACGTCCGACAGAACCCGCGCCAGATCGAACAGACGGAGGCGCTGTTATTCGGGGATCGAGTAATAGGACCGCACCAGATCAAGCGCTTCCTTGTCGTTCCGGATATACGCAGGCACCTTGGCGGCAAGCGCGTCTTCGCTCTGCCCGCTGGCCTCTTCATCCATGCCTTCAAAGAAAAAGCTGACCTCAACGTCAAGCGCTTCTGCGATATCCCAAAGCCGCGACGCGCTGACACGGTTGGCACCGGTTTCGTATTTCTGGATCTGCTGGAACTTGATCCCAACCTTCTCGGCAAGCTGCTGCTGGGTCTCGCCGACCAGCCAGCGACGATGTCTGATGCGCTTGCCCACATGCGCGTCTACGGGATGTGCCATAGCGGAGTTCCTTATGCTTCACATGCCGCGCGCCCGTTTTGTTCAACGCACCGGTCGAGTGCACCGGATAGGATTGAACGGTGGAAAGCACCGATGAAAGTGCGAAGGGCGACACGGCCTTGCCCCCTGTATACAATGCCCAAGACGTGTAGAACAATATTTTTATTCAACGCACGGTGGCATGGCGCAACGTCGCCCGCGATTTTGAGTAGCCGCTTGCCCATAATTGGTGCAGAAGGTGGGGCACCATCACACCGCCTCCGGAGCCAGCGGGCAGCGCCCGCGAAGGACGCACAGCCGGACAACAAAACCCGCGTTATCAAATAGATACCGGGAGAATGACACGACCAGAGAGGTACTGCATGCGCGCCTTGCAAGTTTCAGATCACGCCACCCCGCCGCAGCTAGGCGACGTGGAAAAGCCGCTTCCCGGAAAAGGCGAGTTGCAGCTGCGGATTTCTGCCTGTGGGCTGAATTTCGCCGATCTGCTGATGCAAAGCGGCACATATCAGGAGATTCCACCGCTCCCCTTCACGCTCGGCATGGAAGTGGCGGGCACCGTATCAGAGCTTGGCGAAGGGGTCGCAAACGTCGCTGTCGGCGACCGCGTGGCGCTTTTTGGCGGCTCGGGCGGTTTGGCAGATTATGGCGTCTACAAAGCGGCGCAGGCCGTGCCCCTGCCCGCCAATATGTCGATGACCGATGCGGCCGCCTTCCAGATTGCCTATGGCACCAGCCATGTGGCGCTGGATTACCGCGCGCAGCTGAAGCCGGGCGAGTCGCTGCTTGTGCTGGGGGCCGCGGGCGGTGTCGGGCTGACCGCGGTGGAGATCGGCAAGCTGATGGGCGCGACAGTTATCGCCGTGGCGCGCGGCGCGGACAAGCTTGAGGTGTGCCGCAAGGCAGGTGCCGATCACGTCATTGACGCAGGCACCGAAGACATGCGCGGCGCGCTCAAGGCGCTGGGCGGCGTCGATGTGGTCTATGACCCGGTGGGCGGCGATCTTTTCAAAGCCGCGTTCCGTGCCTGCAAACCCGAGGCCCGTATCCTGACCATCGGGTTTGCCTCTGGCGATGTGCCAACGATCCCCGCGAACCATTTGCTGGTGAAGAACATCACCATTCAGGGGTTCTACTGGGGCGGTTACATGGCCTTCAAGCCTGAGGTGATCGTCGGCTCCATGCGGCAGCTCATCACCTGGTACGCCGAGGGCAAGCTGCGCCCCCATGTCAGCCACATCCTGCCGCTGGAGCAGGCCATGGAAGGGATGGAGCTGCTGCGCACGCGCAAATCCACCGGCAAGGTGGTGATCGAGGTGGCGAAAGAAACCTGACCTGCCTGCGGGACCGTATAGAGCGGGCGTCGCCCGCGCAGGATCAGCCGCGCATGGCGCGGCGGTCTGGGGCTCTGCCCCCGCCTCTTTGAGGCTCCCCCGGAGTTTTGGGGCAAGATGAAGAGGGCACTGTTCTTGACGGGTCCTAGCTGACTTCGCGCAGTTTTGGCGTGGCGGCGGGGGCCCGCAGATCGCTGTAGCCCTGCCGCAGAAGCTCGGCCAGTGCCCGCACCTCGGGCGTCTGTGTCTGACCGGCGCCATACATATTGATCTTGGTGTTCGGCAGATCCGGCAGGCGCCCGTCATGCGCGATTGGGCCAAGTTGCGGCGCTTCGGTTCCCGCAATCACCACACAGACCGCCATATCCGCAGCGATCATCGCATCGATGGTGCGATCGCTGTTGGTTTCGGTGATGCTTTCCCAATCCACCCCTGCCTGATCCAGAACCGCCTGGGTGATCGGGCGAAAGATGCAATGGCGACTGAACGCGATCTTCAGCGGGGTCTGCCGCCATACCTGCCCGCCTTCCGCGCCAGTCCAGCTGAGCCGCGCCTCGCTCAGGGTCTCGCCGCCCGCGCCTACCGCTGTCTCGGTCGTCAGAATGAGATCGACCTCGCCTTTGGACAGCGCCTCGTGCAGCTGCATGGTCGAGGACGCATCCAGCTCCACATGCACGCGCGGATATTGCGCGCGGAACTGCTGCAGGGCGCGCGGGATCACCGGGTAGACAATGTCATGCGGCACCCCCAGACGCACGTCGCCGTCAAACCCCTTGTCGGTCAGCCGAGTCAGCACCTCGTCATTCAGCGCGATCAACTTGCGCGCATAGGTCAACAGCTGCTCACCTTGCGGGCTGAGCACCACCTGCCGCCCGGCCCGTTCCAGCAGAACCAGCCCGAGGTTTTCCTCCATACGCTTGATCTGCATGGAAACCGCGGATTGCGTGAGGTTCAAAAGACCGGCGGCACGGGTTACACCGCCGGTGTCGGCGATGGCCACCAAAGAGCGTAGCGCGGTCAGATCAAGATTTCGCATCGTTCACCATCCGTGATGTTTCACCTCACAACGTTTCGTTTTTATTATCATACGTCATCCGGCAAACATATCAACACAGGAAATTGAAACGAAACAATCCATGACGAAAGGTGATAGACATGGCGTATATTCAAACCACCTCCCAAAGCTGCTCTGCCGCGCCCCGTCGCAGCCAGGCTACTGGCCTTGCCCGTATCTTGCACTGGATCGCCGTGGCCCGGCAAAGACGCAGCCTGCGTGATCTGGACGCGCATCTGCTGAAGGACATCGGCGTCAGCGAAAAGGACGCGTACACCGAAGCGCGCCGCGCCTTCTGGGATGCACCGTCGCATTGGCACATGCTTTGACTTCACCCATGCGCCTGCTCTTGTGGGCAATTGTAACAAAAACGCTCGGGTTTCGTGGGATAAGCACCCGAAACCACTTGAAAATGACCCCAAGCCGCCCGATATTCTTGGCAAACCCGCCAGATGGGCGGCTTTTGGGAACCAATGGAGAGCGTTGATGGCTGAATACAACACCATTCGCAGCACCGCAGGCGCAGCGGCAGCGAATATTGATGAAGGACTGCGCGCACATATGAACAAGGTCTACGGCACCATGTCCGTAGGCATGCTCATTACCTTTGCAGCCGCCTGGGCAATCTCCGGGCTGGCCGTGACCACCGATCCGGCGCTGGCTGCCGCACAGATCGGACCTGACAAATATCTCACCAGCCT
>JBCCUH010000240.1:0-3484 GCA_039197405.1 Pseudomonadota bacterium | reverse complement strand
GCCCCACCTGAAAGCCGGGGCAAGCATTGTGAACATCTCTTCAGTGAACGCGGTGCTGCCAGCCATGGGCGGCTCGGGCTATTCGGCCAGCAAAGCTGCGCTCAATACCTGGACGCAAGGCGCCGCGAAAGAACTGGGGCCCAAAGGCATCCGCGTCAACGCAGTCGCGCCCGGTGCCATTGAGCGTCCTGAATCCCCGCGCGACCCAGAGCTTGTGGCGAAATTCGTCGAGTTGACAGCCCTTGGGCGGCACGGCCTGCCCGAGGATATCGCGAAAGCTGTGCGTTTTCTGGCCTCTGACGAGGCCAGTTTCATCACCGGTCAGGTCCTGCGCGTGTGTGGCGGGTATCGTCTGTAGACTTGCGTGCAGCAGCACGCAAGGTCACCGGGCCGCGCGCGCTTTTTCCAACTCCGGCAGAAACCTCTGCTCATAGTCGCTGCCCACCAAAGGCCCGGCAAACCGGTAAAGCACCGTCCCATCGGGTGCCAGAATGAACGTCTCCGGCGGTGCGGTCACACCCCAGTCAATCGACGTGCGCCCGCTGGGATCAAACGCCACCCCGATGAAGGGATTGCCATCGTCACGCAGATAGGACGTGGCCTGATCTTCCAGATCGCGGAAGTTCACCCCGATGATGGGCATCTCTTGCGCAAGCTCCAGCAGCGTGGGGTGCTCTGCGCGGCAAGGCGGGCACCAGCTGGCCCAAAAGTTCACGAGCGTCACCTCGCCGCGCGCCAAATCGGCCTGGGTCACCGGCGTAAAACCAGGCAAGCTTTGCGCTTTCTCGATGGAGGGCGCAGGTTTACCGATAAAGACCGAGCGCAGCTCGTCCTTTCCCTCCCGGAACATGCCCACGTAAAACAGCGCCGCCAGCGCCATGAAGATCAGCGGCGGCGCGATCATCAGGGGCGAAATGCGCCCCCTAGCCATTGCGGCGCGCCTCCACTTCGGCCAGCTGCGCCTTGATGCGGCGCGATCTCCAGACGCTGAACGCAACGATTGCAACCAGCAGGCCGATGGACAGGGCATAAGCGCTCAAAACCGCATCGGCGTATTTTCCAAGTTCCGGCATCACGCCATCCTTTCCCGCGCAAGCAGCGCCTGCATACGTCTTGACCGGATTTCAGTGCGGGTGCGCACCAGCAGCAGCGCAATGAACAACAGCACAAATCCCGCGATGCAGATCAGCAGTGGCAGGTAGAAGACATCCGCCACGTTTTCCTCCTTGTCCAGGCTTAGGGACGCGCCCTGATGCAGCCCCTGGTTCCAGAATAGCACCGCATAGCGTGACAGAACTGCAAAGACTGATCCCACCAGGCACAGGATGGCCGTCAGATCGGCAGCCGTGTCATTGTTGTCCACTGCGGACCACAGCGCGACATATCCCACATAAAACAGGAAGAGGATCAGAAACGAGGTCAGCCGCGGATCCCAGGCCCACCAGGTTCCCCACATCGGCTGGCCCCAGATGGCCCCGGTGACCAATGCGATCAGCGTCATGGTGATCCCGATCGGCGCCGCAGCCTTGGCCGCCAATGCGCTCACATGATGCCGGCGGATGATCCACACCAGCGAAGTGACCAGCATCATCACCCAGATGTTGATCGCCATCATCGCCGACGGCACATGCAGGTAGATGATTTTGACCGTCGAGCCTTGCCGGTAATCGTCGGGGGTAAAGAAAAATCCCCAGATCAGCCCGGTGGCAATGCAAAGACCTGCACCCCAGGCGGCCCAGGGCAGAACCCGCCCGGACAGCGCCATAAACTTGACCGGATTTGCGTATTCCCAAAGTGACATGTTGGCTTCCTAATGCTTCGCCAATTGGCGTTCAATTCACTTTATCGCAGATTCACGCGCAGCACAGCGGCACAGGCGAACGGAAGCAGCGCTACAGCGCCGCAGGTGATCCCGGCCAGCATCAAAAGCGGTGTTTGCACGTCCAGGCCTTCTGCGCCCCGGCGCGCCATTTCAGCGCCGAAGATCAATGTCGGAACGTAGAGTGGCAGGACCAGCAGCGACAGCAGCAATCCGCCGCGTTTGATCCCCACCGTCAAAGCCGCGCCAAAGGTTCCGATCATGCTTAGCGCCGGTGTGCCCAGCAAAAGCGACAACATCAACGGGCCATAGGCTTGCGACGGCAGGCTCAGCAAAAGCCCGAACAACGGCGTGGCGATGATCAAGGGCACACCGGTCGTCATCCAATGCGCCAGCGCCTTGATCGTCGCGATGGCTTCCATCGGCAGGGGCGCGCAGGCCAGAAGATCCAGCGTGCCATCCTCCCAATCCAGCGCAAAGATCCGGTCCAGCGACAAAAGACAGGCCAAAAGCGCACCGAGCCACAAGATACCCGGCGCAATGCGCGCCAGAAGATCCGATTGCGGTCCAACGCCAAAAGGCACCAGCACCGTCACAATCAAGAAGAACGCCAGCCCAAGGCCAAAGCCGCCCCCTGCCCGCAAAGCCAGCCGCAGATCTCTGGTGAGCAGCGCAATCACAAAAACCCCTCCAGCGCATCCATGTCGCCATCGGGCGCGCGCGCCTTGAACTGCCCGATATCAAGCACATCCACATTCAGCCCCAGCTCGATATGTGTGGCGATCACCGCGCTTCCTCCCGCCGCAAGATGCGCCTCGACGCAGGCGGCAAACATCGCCACTGCTTCGCGGTCCAGGGACACGGTCGGCTCATCCATGATCCAGATCGGGCGCCCCGTGACCAGCATGCGCGCCAGCCCCAGACGCCGCTTTTGCCCGGCAGACAAGGTGCCTGCGGGCCGATCCATCAGCGCCGTCAGCTGATAGGCGGACAGGGCCGAATCCAGCCGCTTTGCACCAAAGACGCTGGACCAGAATTGCAGGTTTTCGCGCACGGTCAGCATCTGCTTGATGCCGTCGGAATGGGCGGCATAGGCAATGCTGTCATCGGCCACGCTGATTTTTCCCGCCAAGGCAGGCTGCAACCCGGCCAGCGTGCGCAGCAAGGTGGTTTTGCCAATTCCGTTGGGTCCGCGCAAGATAAGCCCCTGCCCGGGCTCCAGCGCAAATCCGATACCTTCCAGCACGGCAATGCCGCCGCGGGACACAGACAGGTTGTCAACGATCAGGGTCATGACTGTTGCGTCTGCCTCGCCTATGCGCCGGTGACCGGCAACAGCGCTGCCGCCACGCGCCTGCCCTCGGACACCAGAACATTGTACGTCCGGCACGCCGCCGGGGAATTCATCGGTTCAATCCCGACGCCCGCCGCCTCCACCTGCTCTTTCAGATCCGCCGGAACATGAGCGATGTCATCCCCTGTGCCCAGAAAAATGACGTCCACCTCCCGCGCCAGCGCGATCAGCGGTGCCGCATCCTCGATCCCGCGCCAGCTGCGCGCCCCGGTCGCCGTAACGATCAGCGGCGCCTGCAACACATTGCCCGCGATGCGAAAAAAGCCCGGCCCATAGCCTTCAACCGGCTGGGCATCGTCATATTGAATTTC
>JBCCUH010000239.1:0-3500 GCA_039197405.1 Pseudomonadota bacterium | reverse complement strand
CATCCACCAGAACCGTTGTGTCACTGAATGTGCCGGAGGCCAGAACGCCCGGCGCGCCTGCACCGTCTTCACTTGTCACCGAGAATGAAGGTCCTGGCCCGGCCGCGCGCTCGGACCAATCATCGCTTTGCGCGCTTTCATAGGTTGGCCGGTAGGACGCACCGTCGCCGTTCAGGTCAGGCTCCAGACTTCCCACCAGATGGATCGACGCCCCGGCGTGCGCGGCGATTGCAGAGTTGGTTCCTTTCCGCGTCAAACCGGCGCCGCCGTCCGGCTTTTCGTAGTTCCGGGTCAGCGGATCCAGCTCATACCCGTTTGGATGGTCCGGATAGGATTGCCGGCCACCTCTGGCAAACCCCGCCGCCGTATCATCGCGCTGTACCTGAAGAACGACCGAAGCAGTCCGGTTGCACAGCCGGTGGATATCAACCGTCCATGTTCCCGCCTCGCAAACAAGGCCTTTGCCATCCAAAGAATGGGTTGGGGCCAGGGCAATAGTGATCCGTGCTGGCCCGTCCAGCTTGTCCTGATAGATGCGTCCGATATGCTTCTGCCCGCCAGCGCCATCGGGCACAATCAGATCGGCGAAGTCTCCGGTCAACGGCAGGACAGTGCAGGCGTCGCCGCTGGGGCTTTTCAGGATCAGGCCGATATCGGAATTCAGATCAGAGCTGTAAGCATCGACCCTGTGGATATGCAGGAACGATGGCGTGTGATCATCGGGCTGAATGTTCCAGCCGATAGAGGCATCCGCGAACCCGTTCACCAGATCAAACCGTGCTGTCAGCCTGTCGCGATGACTGTTGCCATAGGCGCAGACCAGCTGGGCGGCGGGCGCCCCCACAGCTTTCATGGCGTCGTTGAAACGGTCGATCCGGGTCTGAAGCACGCGTTCCAGAAACACATCTTGCGTTTTCGTCCCTGCAGAGAACCCCAGGCTGACATTGATCACGATAGGCCGGCCCGCAGCGCGCGCCTGCGCCAGCAGCCAGTCCAGCCCCATCAGCAAAAATGCCGGAAGATGCATCCCGGAGGTATCCTCCAGGGTTTCGGGGGGCAATTGAACCGCCAGGATGTCTGCGTCAGCCGCGCCTTCGCCCGGCGCGGCCCCTGCTGCCAGATCAAGCACGGCTGTTCCGTGGCTGAAGGTCTGCTCGGTCGAGCGATGCGTCCTGTCGCTGAAAACCTCCGCATTCCTGTCGCGATAAATCTCAAACTCGCTCTGGTGCGTCAGCCTTGCCAGATCAGCGTTGATCTGCGCCCGGGACAGAACCCGGCCCAGGTTGACAAACCGATCCCCGGCGCCCGGCGTCAGATGCATCGATTGCTGCCACAGGGCAAGAAATCGCGTCGTGTGATGCCCGTGATCGCTGTCGCGGGCCGCGCGGCGAAAACGGGCGTTCAGATAGCCGATGCCGTCGTCAATGATCGCCACGATAGCAGATTTGCCCCCGCCATCGGATTGGATTGGCGTGATCTGATCTGCCTCCTTCGCGTTTTCGGGGTCATCCAGTGGAACGCCCACGTCGCGGATAAAGCTGCAAAGGCTCTCTGATTGCGCCGCTGCTTTAAGGTCGCTTTGACGGGCGAGATAGTAGCCGGAGATATGGTTGCCATCATAGGCGGCGTCGGACCAGGATATTCCTTCTTGCCGCAGCGCTCTCAGCTTCGGGATGGACGGCGCATCGTTCGGCGCGCTGGGATCGGGCAGATAAACGTCGATACCGGTCTTTTGAAACGCCGCATTGATAGCGTCGCGATCGCCTTCGAAGAAAACCGGCAGAATCCGTTCACTTGCCCCGGCGTTTGGGCCCTTTGCCTGGTCCAGCGCGATGGCCCAGTCCACATATGGATCAATATAGTCAATGCGCGCCATTTGCGTCTCCCGAAAACCTTCATGACGGGTGTAGCAATCAAATCGCGCGGCCCAAAGTCAGAGCTGCCTGCGCTGCGTCGAATTAGCGGAAAAATAGCGGTAACCGCGAAGCGACCGCGCCGGGATTGCCAGATGGGCAGCTTAGTTTGACCGCATGTTAACAGCTTCAGTTAGAGCCTCCGACCCAAAACCTGACGCATTCAGTTCCGCAGAATGGCTCTGAATACAGGCTGTTGTGGCGAATGCCGGTTTGGTCGCTCGGCTGAGACGCAATGACGTCCAGGCAGGGCCGTTCCGCGGACCCCTTTTGCGCCAAACGGAATTTCCCTAATGTCCGCGCGGCTTGATCTTGAGAAAACTCTGTTTGGCCGAAAGCGTCAGGTATTGGATCGGAGGCTCTAGCAGGCAAGGCCAAGGCAAGCCGCGCCTCCGGTCAGCAGGGGCGAAAACCTTTTCGGGTTCCATTGAACCTGCCCGGATAGGGCGCGCGCCGCCAAGGCATGCTCCGGCCCGGGAGTATCCCGCTCGCGCTATTGTGGCGATCAATTCCCGTCGGCACGGGTTTGGTTGATTGACGGCATGGCTGCGTGCCATTACGCCCAAGTCCAGGACCGAAAAGGAAGCCTGTCTATGCCTTGCCCGATCTGCGCGCGCGCCACTGTGGACCGCTATCGCCCCTTCTGTTCCAGACGTTGTGCTGATGTGGATCTGGCCAAGTGGCTGGGCGGATCTTATGCGCTGCCCTCTGCGTCACCCGAGGACGCGGAGGCAGCGGCAGAGGAGATGGACCGGCTGTTTGAAGATGCCGCCGGGCGCGGGTGCGAAAAACTGCATTAATCCGGTTGGTTCCCTCTGGACACCCTCGCCGAGGCGTCCTAGAACGCGCCCACCCAAGACGCTGCGGCGTCATCCCGTGCCCGGGTAGCTCAGGGGTAGAGCAGTGGATTGAAAATCCTCGTGTCGGTGGTTCGATTCCGCCCCCGGGCACCATTTAAATCAAGCGAAAACAGTAACTCGCGTGATTTCCGCACGGCGAATACCGCCGATAACTGCAAAACATCCCTGCAAAGTCAAAAAAAACGCCTGTCAGCTTGCGCTTCCTAATCCTTGTCTTTCATCACCTCGTCGTAATGCGCCTGATCACGGATGCCGAGGAGAATGCCTTTTTTGACTTCGTCGCCCGTGCGCGCTTCCATCTGTTCGTTGGTGATCGTGACGCGATTGTGCTGGCGGCGGGCCCATCGGAAAATCTCGGCGCTGAGACGCGCGACCTGATCGGCATGTTCGGGGACGCCGGCAAGATCGTGAAACTCGCCGGGATCGGCCTGCAGGTCATAAAGCATCGGATCGAAGCCTTCTGCAAACACCAGTTTCCAACGCCCGTCAAAAGCCATTGTCAACATGCACTCACCGGTTTTCTGACCCAGATCCTCGCGCAGCATGCGTTGTGAATAGTCAAATTCGGAGATCACGATCTCGCGGTCGATCGAGGCGCTGTCATGAAGGAGTGGTAGCAGCGACGTGCCTTCCAGGATGTTGCTGCGCACGGTGCCACCGAAATACTCCACAAAGGTGGGCGCCAGATCGATGGATTCGACCAATGTGTCGCTGCGCGTACCGCGTG
>JBCCUH010000238.1:0-3501 GCA_039197405.1 Pseudomonadota bacterium | reverse complement strand
TCGCGCGCCTCGGCGATCATTTTCTTGACCGCTGCCTGGCTCATGTCCAGCGAATGTGCGGCGTCCTGGTCGTCTGATTTACGCTCTTCGGTGTCTTTGGGGGCCATTCAATATGCTCCTGTGACGGCAGCTGCGATGCAATCGCAGACCCGACGTTATGTGAGTGACTGTGTCAGCGGACAAAACCGCCGGTGATTCGTACATCAAGTGATTCGGCTGTTGCGAATCATCTTCTACCTTGGGTGATTCGGCCAGAGACCTAGCCCGAATTAATTGCGATTTCCTCAAACAATGGCGAAATTACCGCGACTTTCCGATGTTGATCTGATCCAGCAGGGCTGCGAACGCATCCCGTTCCTGGCGATTGATTCGTGCGCCGTTTTCGCCCGTGTCGTATTGCGCCTTGTCTTCATGTTCGCTGCGCACCGCCTTGTTGTGCGCCTCTGCCGCCTGCCCCAAACGCCAGGTGACGCTTTCATCGGCCAGGCCTGCAAGGTCCTCCACCGCGTCTTCGATTTCCGCGTTCAGACCTTCTTCCGCGTCCAGCTTGGCGAGTTCCTCGGCCACGGTCATCTGAACCAATTCGCGATCTTCGGGCCGGCGCAGGCACGGCATGACTGCCACATGGCCCGTGCCATGCAGGTTTTCAAGGACACCGGGACCCAATGACGACAGAATTCTGTCTTTCAGCGCATCGGCCCCATCCGCAGCATGGCGCAACACGATCGCGTTAAGCGCCGCATATTCGGCGGTGCACCAGCGTTTATCCTCCAGTTGCGCTTCGAACTCCGCCGCGACATCGGGCGCTTCGATCAAGGCGGCCAGCACGGCTGCCTCGCGTAGTTTGCGCTGCGTCTCGGGGCTGGCCTGTGCCAGCATCGAGGATTTTGTCGTGCTTAGGACGGCAGGGCCACCTTTTGGCGTCCATTTGCCGCCGCCGGTGCGCCTGGGCGAAAAGAGCTGCCAGCGCAAATCCTTGATCGCCTGCCCGTAGTGCTGACGGATCGAGGGATCCTTGATCAGCTTGATCCGCTCGCGCAGTACTTTGTCCAGCGCGGCCTTGCGTTCCGGACTGTCAAAGATCTTGCCTTCGGTTTCGCTTTGCCAAAGCAGCTGCACCATCGGCAGCGCCTCATCGAGCAGTTTTTGCACAGCCCCCGGCCCTTCGGCGCGGATCAGATCATCGGGGTCCTTGCCCTCGGGCATGAGCGCGAACCGCAGGCTTTTGCCCGCTTCCAGCAGCGGCAGCGCCAGATCAATCAGCCGGAAAGCCGCGCGCAGACCTGCGGTGTCGCCATCCAGCGCGATGATCGGCTCATCGGCGATACGCCACATCAGCTGCAGCTGCCCTTCGGTGATCGCTGTGCCCAGCGGCGCAACGGAGGCGGTAAAGCCGCCCTCGCAAAGCGCGATCACATCCATATAGCCTTCGGCCACGATCAGTGGCTGGCCCTTGCCCGCCGCCTCGCGCGCGGGCCCGTGATTGTAAAGGCTGCGCCCCTTGTCAAAGAGCAGGGTTTCGGGAGAGTTCAGATATTTGGCGTTGTCACCCGGGTCCATCGCCCGCCCGCCAAAGGCAATGGCCCGCCCACGCGCATCGCGAATGGGAAAGATGATGCGACCGCGAAACGTGTCATAGGGCTTGCCGCCCTTCTGGGATGGCTTGGCCAGACCTGCCGCCAATATCTTGTCCGGCGCGACGCCCTTGCCGGTCAGATGATCCCACATCGCCTGCCAGGCGTCAGGGGCAAAGCCGATTTCGAAGCGGTCCTGGGTGGCCTGATCCAGACCGCGCCGGTCCAGATAGCTGCGCGCCGCCTCTGCCGCGCCGGTGCGAAGCTGCAGGCGGAAGAACTGCACCGCTTGTTCCATGACCTGCGCCAGCTCTGTGCGCTCGTCGGCTTTTTGCTGTGCCTGCGGGTCGCGTTTCGGCACCTCCATCCCGGCTTCCTGAGCGAGGATTTCAATGGCCTCCATGAAGCCCACATTCTCGGTCTGGCGCACAAAGGAAATGGCATCGCCTTTCTCGTGGCAGCCGAAGCAATAATAGTAACCTTTGCGGTCATCTACATGAAAAGAAGCGGTTTTTTCGTGATGAAAGGGACACGGCGCCCACATGTCGCCCTTGCCCTGATTGGACTTGCGCGCATCCCACATGACTTTGCGGCCCACGACCTGACTAAGGGACGTGCGGGTGCGCAACTCATCAAGGAACCCCGGCGGTAGACTCATCGTGCAATTATCTAGCGCGCGCGCGGCAAAGTCGAGTCACGCCGCCTTGCACTGGGCGGTCATGGCGCCGCCCACATCATCGCCAAGATCCTTGTCGCTAAGACCGAAGACCCAGCTGGACAGAACCGGGATCAGTTGCAGCGTGTCGACAGGCGCTCCGTCATGAAGCTCCGCCATCTTCAGAATTGCCGCCTGCTCGTCCAGACCGTCCTTGCGCAGATCAGCCAGTTGCTGGCTCATTTCGCCAAAGGTCTCACATCGTTTGTCTTTCTTGCTGGCGGCAAATGCGGGCGCGCAGGCAAGCGACAGGATTACGGCAACTCTCAAACCACGGGTCATAGGTACACTTTCACACTTTGGGTGCGCAATAATCTAGGATCGAAGCTGCGGTTTGTCACCCTCGCGCGCGCAATGCGTCCATGGCATCGGTCAATTCATGCACCATCGTGCCCGCCATCGAGCGGAAACACATCAGGCGAAACGCCTCATTGCCGGTGCGCGTGATATGCACGCCCATATGGTTAAGCTGCGTGCGCAAACAATGCCCGCGCTTGACCGTGCGCTGGCGCAGGTCGACCGGGGCAAGCCTGGCAAGCACGTCTTCCGCGCCGGCGCCTTTCAGCTCTAGCACGCACCAGGCATCGCTTTGATCGGTAAGCGCGGCATCCTTGGCAAGCCCTGCATCCGGTACTGTACCGATCACCATAAACTCGCCCCGGCTGAACCAGGTGATTTCCGTGCCGCCCCTGGATTTGCTGCGGTTCGGCGCGGGCAGATCGCCCAGCGCCTTGGCAACTGCGGCGTCCCTGCCCCTGAAGGGTGCAACGCTCCACATCACGTCTGGCTGTGCAAGGGTCAGCGTGGCAGCGCCGATAGTCTTCGGCAAACCTTGGGTGATTGGCGGTGTTGCTGTCAGATCAACCACGGGCGCGCCCTCCTTCAGGGTCGAAGATTACCGGATCGCAAACCTCGCACAGGGTTTCGATCCCGCGCAGATGATCCACCAGTTTCACCTTGTCGCCATGCCGGACGCGGCCGCGGTCCAGAAAAGCCATCCCGAGATAGCTTTCCACAGTCGGCGAATACCCGACCGAGGTGACATAGCCTTGCGCGTTTTCGCGCACTGTGTCGGCCTGCGGTTCGAACAAATGCGCGCCAGCCGTCAGCTGTTTGACTGCGCCGACAGGTTTCAAACCCACCAGCTGCTGACGTTCCTCATCCATCAGGCCAGGGCGTTCGGACATTGTCTTGCCGATACAATCCTTCTTT
>JBCCUH010000237.1:0-3514 GCA_039197405.1 Pseudomonadota bacterium | reverse complement strand
CCTGCCTCATTGGGATCATTGCGCTGATCGGTGTGGATCTGCACCATCTTGCCAAGCCGCCGCGCCAGATCGAGCACGCGTGCGCAACTATCCTCATATCCGATGTGATCGGGGTAGTCGTCCCGGTCGTCTTTTTCCGGCAGGGCGCCAATGAAATCGCTGCGCCTGGCGCCCTCTTCGAAAAGCTGCCACCGGCGCGGCGCGTCATCGCGAAAGCCCATCGGGTTGTAGGAGGCGGCCCTCAGCTTGATGCGATCGGCAAGCGATGCGGCGTGATCCATCATCCAGTCAAGCGCGCTCAGCGCGACCCGATCATCGGTGACATCCACTACCGTATCCGCGCAGCGGGTGCCGCAGGCGATCAGCGCGTCTGTGCCGTCGGTGATCCGGCGGGTGTAGTCATGCTGGCTGTAAGCGTGGCTGGCGTGCAGATCGCTGATCAACGCATGTTTGCGTTGCAGCGACATATAGCCAGCGTCGGTGACATGGGCGTCCGCACCAAGGTAGCTGTCCTCCCAGGTGTTTACGCGGCCTAAATGCAAGTGGCCGTTGTAATAGCCGCCAAGGGCTGTAACTTTTTCGGACAATGCTTCGAAATAAGGAGATTGAAAAATACTCATCCGGGAAGGTTAGCACGCAACGAAAACGTGACAAGCGCTTGTGCAGTCACGTTTTTAGGCGCGCAGGAAGCTTAGTGTCGTGCCGCCCATCTTGCGGGTTTCCAAAAGCTGCAGCGTGTCCGGCGGGGTGATTGCGCTGCTTTCTTCCCAGATGATGAGCGCGCCGGGCTGCAGCCAGCCGGAATGCAGATGGGCTGTCAGGGCTGTTTCGCCCATTGCTTTGCCGTAGGGCGGGTCGAGAAACACAAGTGATGCGGGTGTGGTGGGTGGCGGCGCTGTGCGAAGCGCATCGCGCGCGGCGATGGTTGTACGGTCGCGGGCGCGGCACATGGCAATGTTGTCCCGCAAAAGGCGCAGTGATTTGCGGCCATTCTCCACAAAGGTGGCCGACGCGGCCCCGCGTGAGAGCGCTTCCAACCCCAAAGCGCCGGTGCCTGCGAAGAGGTCAAGCACGACAGCATCGGTGACCGGATCGCCGTAGCGCCCGCCCATCAATACGTTGAACAGGCTTTCGCGCACGCGGTCGGTTGTGGGGCGCAGATGCGCGGCTGCATCGCCTTTGCCGACCGAGGCAAGGGCGCGTCCACGGTATTCTCCGCCGATGATCCTCAAGACTTCAGCAAGGCTTTCATGTCGGTCGCCGGATCTGCGATCACCTCTGGCGCCGGGGATTTGCCCGCTTCGATCAGGCGTTTGCCGATCATGTAGTTGCGCGGATCGTTCATAGCATCAACGGCCAGCAATCTGCCTTCGCCATAGTACCAGAAAGAGACCGACCCGTCTTCGCCGCGCCGTTCGACCACATCGGTATATCCGACGTTCAGACCTGCGATCTGCAGTTTGACGTCATACTGGTCGGACCAGAACCACGGTTTGGGCTCATAGGCGATGTCGCTGCCCATCATGTTGCGGGCCACCACCTCGGCCTGATCAATGGCGTTCTGCACGCTTTCCAACCGGCGCAGGCCGCCGCGCAGCTGGAAGGCCGCGCAATCCCCGGCGGCCCAGATCGACGGATCGGATGTGCGCCCGAAGGCATCGACCACTATGCCGTTGTCTGTTGTCAGGCCAGCGGTATCGGCAAGCTCAGTATTGGGAGCGATGCCGACGCCGACGATCACGAAATCCACATCCAGTTTGCGCCCGTCCGCCAGTTCGGCGCCGGTGACGACAGTGTCGCCGACAAGCCGTGACAAACCGGTGTTTTCCATAATCTTGACGCCGTGTTCCCGATGCAGCGCGCGGAAGTAGTCAGACGTTTGCGGCGCCGCCACGCGTTGCAGGATGCGGTCGGCCATCTCGATGACCGTGACCTCCACACCCAGCTTGCGCGCCACTGCCGCGGCTTCCAGCCCGATGTAGCCGCCACCGACAATCAACGCGCGCTTGCCTTGCGCAAAATGCGGCGCCATCGCATCCACATCCGCCAATGTCCGCACAGTGAACACGCCGCCCAGATCGCCGCCAATGCTGCCGGGAAGCCTGCGCGCTGACGAACCGGTTGTCAGAGCGAGTTGATCATAGGCCAGGGATTTGCCCGCAACGGTCAGGGTTTTCGCCGCCGGATCAATCGCGGTTACATCGGCGCCGGTGATCAGATCGATGTTTTGATCTTCGTAAAACGCCTCTGGCCGCAGGTATAGGCGTTCTTCCGCCATGTCGCCCAAGAGGTATGCTTTGGACAGGGGAGGGCGCTGGTAGGGGGGGACCGGCTCTGATCCGATCAATGTTATATGGCCCTCGAACCCTTCACTGCGCAGTTTGGCAACCAGCGATGCGCCGGCCTGACCTGCGCCGACCACGACGTAGTGATCCATGACGATACCTTTCCTGAAAAGAAGTGGCGATCCCGTTTTGCGCACCCTATATCCATGCAAAGAACAATGGCAATCACAGAGCAAGGACAGCCCATGAGCATTTCAGTTGGAGACAGCCTTCCCGAGGTCACACTTGTCCAGATGGGAGACGAAGGCCCGGCCCCGGTTTCCCTGTCTGACAAGGTCAAAGGGCGCAAAACAGTCGTGTTCGCGGTGCCCGGCGCCTATACGCCCACCTGCCACAGCGCGCATGTGCCGAGCTTTATCCGCACCAAGGATCAATTTGACGCAAAAGGTGTGGATGAGGTCATCTGCGTGTCGGTCAACGATCCATTCGTGATGAAAGCCTGGGGCGAGGCCACAGGTGCAACAGCGGCCGGGATCACCATGCTGGCGGATGCGGAAAGCGCGTTGACCAAGGCGATCGGCATGGATTTCGATGCGCCACCCGCAGGACTACTGGCGCGGTCCAAGCGCTATGCGATGCTGGTCGAGGACGGTGTCGTCAAAGCGCTCAACGTCGAAGAAAGCCCCGGCACTTGCGAGGTGTCTGCCGGCGAAAGCCTGCTTGAAGCACTGTAAGTCAAGGCGGGCATTTCTTGCGGGGAATGCCCTTTGACGCTTTTGCAAGCAGGGGCCTACAGCCCGTCCATCTTGCGCGCCAGCTTGGCGTCCAGGGTGCTGATGCCGCCGACGTCATGGGTGGTCAGCACCACATGCACCCGGTTGTAGACATTGCGCCATTCGGGGTGGTGGTCCCATTTTTCGGCCCAGATCGCCACTTGCATCATCCAGCCCATCGCCTGCACGAAACTGTCGAATTTGTAGGTCTTCTCGATCGCGTCGCGGTCGGTGACAAAGGACCAACCGTTTTGCAAAAGAGGGTCCAGAATCGGCCCCCGGGTTTCATCGCTCAGTCGTTCAGTCATTGCTGTTCGTCCACTTCCACTTTCCGAAACGGTCCGTAATCGGTCAGAATTTCGATTTCCTGCTCGATTGCGCTGCGTTCAGCCTCCAGATATCGGGCTATAGCATCGCGCATACCTGGATCGCCAATCCAATGCAGCGAATGCGTCT
>JBCCUH010000236.1:0-3516 GCA_039197405.1 Pseudomonadota bacterium | reverse complement strand
CAGACGGAGCGGCCGGAAATCATGTCCGACAGGTCTTGAAACCGGTCCTGTGCCACGGGCGGCGCAGGTGAGGCGATCTGCAGCGGGGCGCTCAGCTGGATATCCCCGGAGCGCGGCAGCGCCTTGCGCATCATCCGTTCCGCTTCGGGCGAGGCTGCCGTGATGAGATCGAAGGCACCCAACGTATCGCGGGTCAGCCCGGGCACCCAGCGCCCTGTGCTGCGTTCCAGCGACTCGCTTTCCGCGCCCAGCAGAAACAGCGGTATCTTTCGTGATCGGGCTTCTGCGATGAGCGAGGGTTTCAGATTGCCGGACATCCAGATGCAGATGTCGGGCTGCCAGTGATCCAGAAACCCTTGTGCATATTGGGTCTGATCCGACGCAAGACGTTCGCACAGAACCCCTTGCGGTTCGGTCAGCGGCGTGTCCCAGAGCAGCGTCAGCAGCAGCGATGACGGCCCGTGTGTCTGAACCAGCCGGTCATGCAGGTAAAGCGCAGCGCGCAGTTCCTCTTCGTGATGGACCATGATCCAGATCAGCACGCCCGGCGGGCGCGATGGGCGGGTCTGCTGGCCTGCATCGCTCGCATTGCGTGACAGCGCCTTATAGGCCTTCAGGCTGAGCGAGCGCATGCAGGGGTTATCCCAGCTCTTCGGTAGAGGAGGCTTCGGCCCCTTCTTCCCGCAAGCGGTGCAGATGGGCAATGAAATAACGCATATGGGCGTTGTCGACCGTGCGCTGGGCTTCGGCTTTCCAGGCGTTGAAGGCGGTTTCGTAGTCGGGGAAGATGCCGACGATGTGCAGATCATTCACATCCTTGAACACGTTCTGTGTTGGATCGACCAATTCGCCGCCAAAAACCAGATGCAATCGTTGCGCCATAGGGTACGTCCTTTTCATACGTTGAGGTGAGGGTATCTGCCTGGCCAGATGCGTTCAAGCTTTGGCAAGCCGGTTCAGCAGGCTGGCATGCAGGCCGGGCGGCGCGGTCAGCACACCGTTCAGCTGAGGTGTTGCATTGTTAAAGCGCAACGGCGCACCGGTACGGTCAGTGATGCGCGCACCTGCTTCGCTCGCGATCAGCGCGCCGGCAGCGATGTCCCATTCCCAGCTGGGCCTGAGGGTCATCATCGCATCAAATGCCCCTTTGGCCACCAGGCTGAGGCGGTAGGCCAGCGACGGGCGGTGATGGCGCGTGAAATCTGGGGCGGTGCCGCCGTCCCAGTGCCGCGCCTCCATATTCGGGCGCGTGGCCAGAATGTTGGCGCCGTGCAGATCCTCGCGGTGGCTGACGTGCAAAGCCGTGTCATTGAGATAGGCGCCGCCGCCCGTTTCCGCCCTGAACAGCAGATCGCGCATCGGCAGGTACACCACACCCGCAGTCACGACGCCGTTTTCGACCACTGCCAGCGAATGCGCCCAGGTCCTGGCGCCATCGACAAAACTGCGGGTGCCGTCGATGGGATCGACGATGAACAGCCGTTCTTTGCTCAGGCGGGCTGAACCATCTGGTGTTTCCTCGCTCAACCAGCCGTAATCTGCGCGCGCAGAGGTCAATCGGTCGTGCAGCAGGTCGTTGACCGCCAGATCAGCTTCGGTCACCGGACCTTGTTCGCCGGGTTTATCCCAGGACTTTGCGCCGGTTTCGAAAAACCCGCGAGCCACCTCGCCTGCCGCCAGAGCCGCCTGCGTCAGCAGCTCCAGATCAGAGCCCGCCTTACGATCCGGCAAGGGTCATCCCTTCGATCAGCAGCGATGGTACCACGCGCGACAGATGGGTGCGGGCGTCATTGGCGGGCGTGATGTTCAGCAGCATCTCGCGCAGATTGCCCGCGATGGTGCATTCATTGACCGGGTAGGCGATCTGGCCGTTCTCCACCCAGAACCCGGATGCACCGCGCGAGTAATCGCCGGTGGTTGCGTTGATGGTCGAGCCGATCATGGATGTGACCAGAAGCCCGGTGCCCATGTCGCGGATCAAATCGTCGCGGCTGGTCTCTCCTTGGGTGAGTGCAACATTCCAATGGGACGGCGAAGGCGGCGCGGAGGTGCCACGCGCGGCATTGGCGGTTGAGGTCATGTCAAGCTTGCGGGCGGTCGCCAGATCCAGCGTCCAGCCCTGCAGCACGCCGTCTTCGACAATCGCGCGGCGCCGGGTGGGCAGGCCTTCACCGTCAAAATAGCGCGATCCGGAGACGCGGGCACGGTGCGGGTCTTCGATCAGGCTGAGCGATGTGGGCAGGACCTGCGTGCCAAGCGCATCGCGCAGCCAGGACGAGCCGCGCGCAATCGAGCTGCCGTTGATTGCCGACAGCAGATGGCCAACGATGGAGGAGGAAATCCGTTCATCATAGAGCACGGGAAAGGCGCCGGTCGGCGGCTTGCGGGCGCCCATGCGCGCCGCTGCACGGCTGGCGGCGCTTTCGCCGATGTCCGTGGGGGTGCGCAGATCCGTCTGGATAATGCGGCTGTCACCATCGTAGTCGCGCTCCATCTCGGCGCCGGTCCCGGCAATGGCCACGCAGGAGATGTATCGGTCCGAGCGGGCATAGCCGCCCGAAAAGCCACCCGATGTGGCCAGATGCACCTGCCGTGCGCTGTAACCTGCACTGGCCGATTGAACCTGGCTGATGGCGCTGTTTTGCAAGGCCGCTGCTTCCGCCTGTTCGGCATCCTGCTGCAGCGCTGTTGGATCCGGCTCGGGGGCGTTGTCCCGTAGCTCCAGCCCGTCTGCATCGCGGCGGTCGGACAACTGCGCTTCATCGGCCTGTGTGATGAAGGGATCTTCCGGGGCCTCATGGGCCATGGCCACGGCGCGTTCGGCCATGGCGGCAATCGTGCCCGATGAGATATCGGAGGCTGAAACGCAGGCCTGACGCGCGCCGATGATCACGCGCAGTCCGATGTCGACACCTTCAGAGCGTTCTGCCTGCTCCAGCGCGCCGCTGCGCACGTCGATGGACAGCGAGGTGCCTTGCACGGCAAGGGCGTCAGCCGCTTCGCCGCCCGCCTGTTTCGCGGCCTTGATCAAGGCGTGGGTCAATTCTTCCAGATTGGGTGTCATGATGCCTGCCCTGCCATATGCCGTCTCCCCCGTTCAAACTGGGCTACAGGTAGACGCCCCATGTGCCCAAGACAAGGCGCGACGCAAAAAGGCCGCCCTGTCCGTAGGGCGGCCCTTCCGGATTGCCTGTGATTTAGCGGGTTACTGGATGCGCTGGCCATTGGCCAGGATGTGGCCCTCTTCGTTGATCTCCAACGTGGAGGTCAGGGAATCCTCGCCTTCGCCCGGGCGCGCGAACAGCCCCATCATCATGCGGGCGCCCATCGCCTGCTCTTCGGGCAGCAGGCCCATCTGCACCAGCTTGTCCATCAGACCGTTGCCTCCATCCAGCGCCAGATTGACCTTGCCGGTCGGCTTGGGCAGACCGTCAAAGCTTGTCAGGTCGGTATTGTCGAAAGTGAAATCGCCATCGCCGGTCAGCTTGGCACCGGCCACGGAAACCAGCAGGTTCT
>JBCCUH010000235.1:0-3545 GCA_039197405.1 Pseudomonadota bacterium | reverse complement strand
TGGACTTATGGCAGGATCAAACGCAATGCGTCCTGCTATTGCCGCCTATTGCCGCGCGCCAAACACACCGGCTGCGACCGCTGGAATGCTGTCGGCTGTCGCCACTGAGGTAAAGCTGAAGTCGCCGCCGACTTCCTCAGCCTTTGGCCCGTAAAATGCGCCGTTCACGTTGGACGACGCCAAAGCCTGACCCGGCTCACCATTGACCGCCGTGAGCGTTGTTTGAAACGCGCCATTCGATACCGTGGCCGGATCAATCGCAAGCGTCAGATCCAGACGCCCGCCGCTGGGAAAGCGCAGGTTGCTGAAGTTGCCAGACACTTGCGATGTGGCAAAATCCATGTCCACGGCCACGTCCGCAATCAGGTATGAAGCGTTCGCTGAATCGGTGCTGCCATAGACCTCCGCCCGCATCCCTTCGATTTCCCGATAACTGGCACTGCCCGATGTGGGCAGCTGAGCGGCTGTTGTGCGCACGCCAAAGACGCCATAAGTGCGCGTGTTGATGTTTTCCACAACATCCGACACTCCGACGCGGACCATATGGTCAAACCGGGACGAGCCGTTTTCGACCTGCGCCCAGGTGCCGTCAAAGGTGAACAGGTAAACCCGCGTGCCACCCCTGAGCCGCCGCCCATATTCGAATCCGCTGGTGCTCAGATCATCAGGGTCGAACTTGACCTCGCGCCCGAGTGCAGTGACCAGCACAACAGAATCGTCCGTGGCGCTTTTGCGAAATCGGAAAGACACCGGCTGGCGCGAAGCGATCCGGGCGGTATTGGCCCTGCCATTGCGCCTCAGAACGCTTGCCGTTGTGCTGAAATCCACCGGCCCGTCTGCTTCGATACGCGCGCTGACCGTGTCCAGCGGCGCAGCAGGTGGCGTCGGAGGCGTCTGCGTGTCGCCGCCTGATGACCCGCCAGAGTTGCAGGCCGCAAGCCCCGCGAATGTCAGGGGCAACAGGAAAAACGCTAGTCTATTCATGCGCCAATTTTCGCACCTGCGCGAAAATGGGGCAATAGGCTCTGCTTGAAAAACGCCCGCAAAACTCGCGTTGAGCGTGCGTCTTAACCGCGCAGCGGCCCCGGATCGCGGGTCATCTCGATGGCAACCGCCTGTTCGGAAAACCCGATGAATCGATAGCTGTCCTCTGGCAGAACCTCCTGCAGCGCCTTGTATTCATGCTCGCGCCAGCCGGGATAGCCGTAAAGCTCGTCAAATTGCAGCACGCTTCCCGCAACGAGCCGGGGGCGAATGGCCTCCAGCACGAAACGAGTCGGTGTATAGGTGTCCAGATCCAGATGCCCGAACAGGATCGGCGCGTCCTCATGCTGATCCAGCCAGCCCGGCACCGTATCCTGCACCCAGCCTTTGACCAGCCGCACATTGCCGCGCACTTCCGGCAAGGCACCGTCCAGTGTATAGCGCCCCTTTTGCGCCCCGCGCGCCTGACCGGTCCAGTCTTCCTCCAGCCCCTCGAAACTGTCGAACCCCCAGATCGTTACATCTTCGCCGCGCAGCACCCGGCTGAAAAGGTTCACGCCATGGCCCCGCCAGACGCCCCATTCAGCGATCAGCCCGACACCATCCTGCTGCGCATAGGCTTTCAGCAGCGCCCATTTGCGCAGATCGGCCTTTTTGGGAAACAGCATCGCGCGGGTCATCTGCGCACGGAAAGCTTCAAAACTGTCCTGCATCGCCCAGTCATTAAGCAATGTCAGCGGGGTCGTGAGGGGGCTTTCCTCGCTCAACCCGCCACCTCCAGAACGATCTTGCCGATATGCTGGCTGCTTTCCATATGCGCATGCGCCTTGGCGGCATCCGCCAGCGCAAAGCTGCTGTCCATCACCGGCGCAATGCTGCCCGCGGCCATATGTGGCCAGACCATCCGGTGCAGCTCTTCGGCGATCGCCGCCTTGGCGGCAACGCTTTGCGGGCGCAGGGTCGATCCGGTGATCGTCAGCCGCCGCACCATCAACTGCGCAAAGTTCAGGTCGACCTTCGGCCCCTGCAGGAACGCGATCTGCACCAGCCGCCCATCGTCGGCCAACGCACGCACATTGCGCGGCAGGTAATCACCGCCCACCATATCCAGGATCAGATGCGCGCCGCCTTCCGCTTTCAGCACATCGACAAAATCCTCGTCGCGGTAGTTGATCGCACGCTCCGCACCCAGATCGGTGCAAGCCGCGCATTTCGCGGCAGAGCCTGCCGTCGCAAAGACCCGCGCGCCAAAAAGCTTGCCCAGCTGTATCGCCGTCGTGCCGATCCCGCTTGATCCGCCATGTACCAAAAACCGCTCCCCGGCCTTCAATCCGCCGCGCTGGAACACGTTGGAATAGACGGTGAAAAATGTCTCAGGCAGGCAGGCCGCTTCCTTCAGACCCATCCCGTCCGGCACAGGCAGGCAATGCGCGGCAGGCGTTGCCACATACTCGGCATAGCCGCCACCGGGCAGCAGGGCGCAAACCGCATCGCCAATCTGCCAGTCGCTGACACCCGGCCCAACGGCGCTGATTTGGCCGGACGCCTCCAGCCCTGGCAGATCAGAGGCGCCGGGCGGCGGCGCATATGAGCCGGCGCGCTGCAAGGCATCGGGGCGGTTCACCCCGGCATAGGCCACGCGAATGACCACCTCGCCATGAGCCGGCTCCGGCATCGGGCGGTCACAAAGTTTCAGAACGTCCGGGCCACCCGGCTCGGTGATTTCTACAGCGCGCATAGCGGCTCCTGTTCGTGGGTTCGGTTATTCCTGCGGTGTCAGCCAGTTTCCGGGCAATTCGCCGCGCGGCAGCGGATCAGGGGCTTTGACAAAGCTCATCGCCCATTTCGGTCCGGCCAGCAGCGGTTTCAGCAAAGGCGATCCGTTGACCTGCGCCTTGACCTTCTCGAATTGCATCACATCCGCGATACGCCGGTCGAGAAACGCCCATGTGTCTTCATGATTGGGCGAGCTGTCGCCCAGCCAGAACAGCACCGTCGCGCTGTAGACCCCGCTCAGCGTCGCGCGTTTGGAGTACCAGTTGATATCCCTTGAGCTGTCGCCCAGCGTGTCCCAGATCGCATCCGCCGTGCCCCAGATCAGCCTGGCCCCGTCCACTGCATGATGCGGCAGCGCAAATAGCGTGGTGCCGCGTCGCACCGCCTCCTTGTCGTCTGCCGCTTCCAGCCGAAAGCGCACCAGTGCCGCGATCTTTTCCGAATATCTCAGCATGCTCAGGTCTTCCGATGTCGCCCGCTGCCGCATCGCCGCATCGCCGCGCTCGTGGTAGGCGACGGCCAGATCCACCGCGCCGCGCGGGCAGATCGACCGGGCCAGCGCTGCCTCAATGCCCGCGTCCTGAACCGCGGCCCTGAACGTCGTCTCGGTCCAGCCATCAAAGGCCACATGCACCAAAGCGGCGTCCAGAAGCCTGTCTTTCGTCTCGTGATACGGCGTTGTCATTGCGCGCTCCTTTGCTCTGGTTCGGATACTAGACAACTTAGAAGGCCTTTGCTATACGGCGACCTCCTGCAAATCCTTGCAACTCTTATCTAGAAAGGTG
>JBCCUH010000234.1:0-3551 GCA_039197405.1 Pseudomonadota bacterium | reverse complement strand
GCCGTCCTGCTGGGGGCCGGGGCTGCGATCCTCGGCCTGAACGCATTGCCGCAAAGCGCGCAGGCCGCCGACTATTCGGCTGACAACCCGCTCAAGGTTGCTTTGGTTGTTCACGGCAACCTGGGGGACAAAAGCTTTTTCGACAGTGCCGCCGCCGGTATGGCCGTCGCCGAAGAGAGCTTGCCCGTCGATGTGACAATCATCGAAGCCGGGCTGGATCGCGGGCGCTGGGAGCCGGCATTTGCCGATGCTGCCGACAGTGACTTTGATGTGATCATCGCCGGCACCTGGGAGATGACCGGTTTCATGAGCGACATCGCCATTGATTACCCCGAGAAGAATTTCATCATCTTCGACGATGCCCCGGACTTTTCCGGCGGTGCCAACGCAAACATCCTGGCGATTCAGTACAGAACCTCGACCGCAGGATATCTGGCAGGCTACGCTGCTGCGAAACTGTCGCAAACCGGCGTGATCAGCACGATCCTCGGTGTCGAGGCGCCAACTGTCGTCGAGTTCGAGATCGGTTTTGCGCAGGGTGCGCGCGATGCGAACCCCGACATCAAGGTGCTGCGCGCCATCGCCGGCACCTTTGGCGATCCGGCAAAGGGCAAGGAACTGGCGCTCGCACAGATCGCACAGGGCTCTGACGTGGTCTTTCCCATCGCCGGTGCGACCGGGATCGGCGCCCTGCAGGCGGCGCGCGATGAAGGCAAACTGGCGGTTGGCGTCGACAGCGATCAGGCGGCGATCTTTGCGGAAACCGACATGGCGCAGGCAGAGGTGATCTTCACCTCGGTCGAAAAGAAGATCGGCCAGTCGCTGGTCCTCGCACTTGGCCAGATCATCGAAGGCACCGCCCCGATGGGCAGCGCCGTTCTGCTCGGCCTGTCTGACGACGCGGTCGCCATTTCGCGCAACGCGTTCTTCGACAAACATGTCTCGGCAGAGCTGTCCGCCGAACTTGATGCCAAGGCGGCGGCCATCCAGTCTGGTGAAATCGTCGTTGACACAACGATGAAGTAACGATCCGAAGATCAACCAGGCGGTGCCTGCCGCGTTGTTTTGCAGGCGCCGTCCACGCTGGATTTTTAAAACCTCATGCCCGACATCATTCTCGAAGGCCGCGAACTGAGCCGCATTTACCCAGGCGGTCTGATCGCCAATGATCAGGTCTCGATCCGCTTTGAAGCTGGCAAGGTGCATTCCATCGTCGGCGAAAACGGGGCCGGAAAATCAACCTTCGTCAAGATGCTGTTCGGCGCGGAAGCCCCGGACCATGGCACCATCCATCGGCATGGCAAACCGGTGGCGTTTCGCGGCCCCAGCGATGCGATTGACGCGGGCATCGGCATGGTGTTTCAGCATTTTTCGCTGGTTCCCACGTTCAAGGCCTATGAAAATGTCGTTCTGGGAAGCGAGCCGCGAAACGGTCTGAGCATGGACAGGCGCAAAGCCATCGAGACGGTCCGGGCCTTGTCCGAGCGGTTTGGATTGACCGTCAATCCCGAAACGCCTTTGCGCGATTTGCCGGTAGGGCAACAGCAAAGGGTCGAGATCCTGAAAGCGCTCTATCGCAAGGCGCAGGTCCTGATCCTTGACGAGCCAACGGCGGTATTGGCGCCTCAGGAAGTAGACGAGCTGTTTGAGGCGGTCCGGGGGCTGACTGCTGAAGGTCGCACCGTGATCTTCATCGCTCACAAGCTTCCCGAAGTGATCAGGATTTCAGACAGGATTTCGGTGATGCGTGGCGGCAAGCTGGTTGCCGAGTTTGACCGCGAAGACGCAACCGAAGCCAGGCTTTCGCACGCCATGGTCGGGCGCGATGTTGCACTGGCTGTGAGCCGCAGCAAGCAGGTTGGGGAAACCCGACTGGCCGTTAACCAGCTTTCGTTAAAATCCGCCCGCAATCACGCCTTGTGCGAAAACGTGTCGCTTGAGGCCCGCGCAGGCGAGATTGTCGGATTGGTCGGGGTTGAAGGTAATGGGCAGGCCGAAGTTCTTGAAGCCATCGCCGGTTTGCGCCCTGTTTCGGACGGGACAATCACCCTTGGCGGAGCAGATCTTGACGGTTTGAGCGTGCTCGACCGGCGCGAGTTAGGGCTGTCGCATATTCCGCCGGATCGGCTGTCGCAAGGATTGGCCGAAGGCGCATCCATCCGCGAAAATATCGCCGCGTCCTGGCTGACGGACCCGCGCTTTGTCCGCAAAGGTATTCTCAACCTCGGGGCGCAGGCTGCATTCGCCGAAAAGCTCAGGAAACGCTTCTCGATCAAGGCGGGCAGTGTCGGAGATATGGTCGGATCACTTTCAGGCGGCAACATGCAAAAGGTCGTCGTCGCCCGCGAACTTGCGCAGACGCCAAAGCTTTTGCTGGTGAACCAGCCGACGCGCGGGGTCGATCTGGGCGCGGTCGAATTCATCTGGAAAACACTGGCCGAAACCCGCGACGATGGCGCAGCGATCTTGCTGTGCTCTGCGGATCTGAGCGAGCTGATGGCGTTGGCCGACCGCTTTATCGTCTTCTATGGCGGGCGGATCGTCGCCCGGATGGACAACACAGCCGAGGTGACCCAGGAGACGCTGGGAGCCTTCATGCTTGGTGCAAAAAGCCAGATCGGGGCCAGCGATGAGTGACACAACACATACCGATGTTCCCGCTTGGTTGAAGGAGTTCGGCAAGATTGCCGCCGCCCTTGCCATCGCGCTTGTGGCAACAGTCATCCTGGTGCTGCTGGTCTCGGACGAGCCGGCCAAAGCACTGCGCACCCTGGCCACGGCCCCGCTTTCGTCAAAGCGGACATTTGGCCTGCTCGTGGACGATACAGCCAAGCTGACGCTTGCCGGTCTGGGTTTTGCGCTGGTCTTTCAGGCGCGTCAGTTCGCACTTGGCGTGCAGGGGCAAGCCTATGTGGGTGGGCTGGCCGCTGCGCTTGTGGCTTTGTCGCCGCTGGGTGTGACATATCTTTCGATACCGCTGGGCATCATCGCGGCTATGGCCGCCGGGTCCGTTCTGGGGTTCATTCCGGGCTGGGCGAAGGCGCGGTTCGGCGCCAGCGAGATCGTCTCGTCGCTGATGCTCAATTACATCGCCATCAGAACGGTGAACTACATTGTGCGCGCGCATCTGGCGCCGGAAGGTTCCGGGCATCTGATGTCGCCCAAGTTCGACCCGATTTCGATCTACCCGGCCATCATCGCGCGCACCCGGTTTGACATCGGTATCATCATCGCCCTGGCGACCGCCCTGGTGATCTGGTTTCTGCTGTACCGAACCCGCTGGGGGCTGAAACTGCGCCTGGTCGGGCAGAATGACCGCTTTGCAGAATATGCGGGGATCGAAGCCCGGCGGGTGATGATCACCTCGATGACGCTTGCCGGGGCTATCGGTGGGCTGTTGGGAGCCGTCTTCGTGCAAGGCAGGGCCTTTGGCCGAATTGCGACCGATTTTGACGGGCTTTTGGCGTTTGAAGGCATCATCGTTTCCATGGTGGTCAAGGATCGCCCGCACCTGATCCCGATAGCCGCCTTTGGATATGGCTATCTGCGGC
>JBCCUH010000233.1:0-3578 GCA_039197405.1 Pseudomonadota bacterium | reverse complement strand
TGCGGCCTGCGGCAGGCCGCGCAGCGCCCAGACCTTGATCACCTCACCGAATTTGGCCTGATCATGCTGGTACTCTGGCAACCAGACACACAGATCCAGAATCGCGATCTTCACCAGTCATACGCCCTGTCAATGCCCGCCATTTTCACGCCGGTGAAGGCGGAGGCCTCGAACGACATCGCGCGCAGGTCTTCGACTTCGAGGTTGTGCACCGATGACTTGCCACAGGCCTTGGCGAGCGCTGTGATTTCCATTGTCATCGCCGTCAGATAGCGGGCGATGCGCTCCGCACCTGCGGTTGGATCCATGCGCGCCTCCAGCTCCGGGTCCTGCGTTGCCACGCCCACAGGGCAGCGGCCCGTGTGGCAGTGATGACAAGCGCCGGGCGACGTGCCGAGCGCGGCGTAATCGTCCTCGTAGCGCGGCGAGTTGCAGCCGATGGCGATCATCGCCGCGTTGCCAATCATCACCGCGTCGGCGCCCAATGCAAGGCACTTCGCCGCATCAACGCCCGAGCGGATCCCCCCCGCCGCCACGAGGCTGACCTTGCCGGTCATGCCGCAGTCATCCAGCGCTTCGCGGGCTGCGCGGATGGCGCTCATCGTCGGAATACCGGTGTGATTGAGCAGCAGTTCCGGCGAGGCGCCGGTGCCACCTTCCGCGCCATCCACGACCACCACATCCGCGCCCGCCTTCGCCGCGACCGCCACGTCAAACCGGGGCCGTGTTGCGCCCATCTTGATGAAGATCGGCACCTGATAGTTGGTGGCGATGCGCAGCTCTTCGATTTTCACCGCCAGATCATCTGCACCCAGGAAATCCGGGTGGCGGATGGTCGAGCGTTGATCGACCCCCTCCGGCAAAGTGCGCATTTTGGAGACGCGCGGGCTGACCTTCATACCCAGCAGCAAACCGCCCGTGCCGGGTTTCGCCCCCTGCCCTACCACCAGCTCCAGCGCATCGGCGCGGCGCAGGTGATCCAGATCGACGCCATAGCGCGCGGGGCTCATCTGGTAGAGCAGCCGCGAAGACGCTGCGCGCTCTTCCTCCAGCATGCCGCCTTCGCCAGTGCAGGTCATGGTCCCGACTTTGGAGGCGCCGTGCCCCAGCGAGGCTTTCGCCGAGGCGCTCAAAGCTCCGAAAGACATCGATGCGATATAGATCGGGATATCCAGCTCAAGTGGTTTTTCCACCAGACCCCGGCCGCCGCCCAGAACAGTCGTTGTATCGCAGTTCTCGCGATATCCCTCCAACGGCAAACGCGTCATCGTCGCAGGCACAAACGTGAGATCATCGAACGTCGGCATGCGCTTGTTGAACGTGTTGTAGCCGCGCACCTGATAGCGCCCGAGCTGCGCCAGCGCATGCACTTCGCTGATCGCTTCAGGCGTCCAGCGGGTTGAGCCACCCTCGTCATAGGATGAGGGCACGCCAGCGGGACGGCCATCGATGGCGCCAGCATCGCGAAAGCGGATCTCGTCTTCTGACGCCATCTCGAAAGGGTATTCATAGGGGGTATTTGTATCGTCAGCCATGCTGTGCTCCCGGGCGTGCCCTTCGTGCCAAGCACAAAGGGCGACCAATCAAATCATCAACCACGCGCTGGCATCGCGCGCTTCGAAATACCAAAGGCGCTGGCCGCTCACCATTTTGCGCCAATTGCGGCTACTGTCGACCAGCCCCAGCGGGTCAAGAATGGCATCGACCTCGGCGACTTCCTCTGCCGTGGGTTCCACGACATTGACGTCCACACCCAGACTGTCCACCTCGCCCGCGACCCAAACCTCGCCTTCCCAAAGCGCATCCGCACAGCTTTCGCCTGCGCCGCCCAGCGCGATGATCTTGCCCGCATGCGCCATGAAGCCGGACTGATACCCAATCTTGCCCTCCACAACGATGTTGCCGCCCTTCATCGCCACTCCGCAGCGCGGACCTGCATCGCCCTTCACATGGATCGTGCCGCCGATCATCGCCGCACCGCAGGACATGCCCGCGCGTCCGCCCACCTCGATGTGACCCTTGGCCATGCCCTCGCCCAAGGCCCAACCGCTGTTACGCTCAACCCGAACAGTCGAGCCGGTATTCAGCCCGCCGCAGTAATAACCAACCGACCCCTCAAACGTGATCTCCGCCCCATCTGGCAGGCCAACACCCAGATTATGCCGCGACAGCGTTTCGACCACGCGAATGGGCTTGCCTGTCTTGCAGGCCTCCTGCAGCTCTTCGTTGATGTCCTTGATGTGGCGGTCGCCGACCTCGATGACAATCTCGCTCATGCGGCCAGCTCTCTGTTGCCGACACCCCAGATGCCGGTCAGGCTGGGGCCATCATAGTTCACCACGTCAATCTCGTTGCGGAAGACCCGGCGCATGGCCTGTTCTTCAGTGGCCGCCGCGATCTCGCCACTGTCCTCCAGAGCCACCAGAGGCTTCATCGCAAAACGATCCTTGGCAAAGCCGATGCCGCTTTGCGTGGCAATCATATAGGTAAAAACGCCATCAATCGCACCGATCGACTTCTTCAGCGCCTGCTCCATCGTCAGCCCCTGCTTCATCTGGTCCGACACCCAGACTGCAATCAACTCAGAGTCGTTCTCGGTCAGAAAGCGATAGCCTTGCCGCTGCAGCCGCTCACGCCATGTGAAATAGTCGGTGATCTGACCGTTGTGCACGATGGCAACATCCGAAAAGGGCCGCGCCCAGAAAGGGTGCGAGGCGTTGGGCAGAACCGAGCTTTCCGTGGCAAGACGCGCATGACCCAGACCATGGGTGCCGATCATGTCATGCACTTTATGCTTTTCGCTGACCTCTTCGGCGCTGCCCACATCCTTGATGATTTCCAGACTACGCCCGCAGGATTGCACCTCGATCCGATCCGTCAACTCATCCGCGTCAGCAACCCATGGCTGCAACTCTTTCGGCGCGTTGATTTCCATGCGAAAGCAGTAATGCTTGCTGGCATCAGAGATGACCTGCGGGTCCACCTGAAAGCTTCCGCCATGGGCGTTCAGCACCGCTTCGAAATCAGACAGATCCGCATCCATGTGCGCTTTGTCGAACCCCATGCCGCGCAGCACATAGCCATCCTCTTTGGGCACGCCGTATACCGCAAAACCGGTGCTGTCGGCGCCGCGATGTTCCTGCGCCGCCATGAGCGCAACAAGATCGCGACCAACCTGCCCCGGCGCGGACAGAATGCGACCGGCAATTCCACACATGGCCAACCTCCCTGATTCAGCTTTCGAATACTGTATACAGTATTCAGTACGGTGCAAGTGTCGCGTTGCGCCTACTGTTTATTTGTATACTGTGTTCAGAATACAGAACTGTCAGAGGGTGGCATGGCACTTCGAAGCATCAGCACTCAGCGGCGCAGGCTCGCAGATGACGTCTACGATCAACTGGTCACAGCGATCATGGATCGGGAAATCGGTCCAAATGACCGGCTTGTCCAGGAAAAACTTGCCTCCGAGCTTGATATCAGCCGCACGCCGGTACGCGAAGCGCTGTTGCGGCTCGAAAAGGAGGGGGTTCTTGCAGTGGCCAACTCCGGTGGGTTCCGGCTGGCGAAAATCACCG
>JBCCUH010000232.1:0-3584 GCA_039197405.1 Pseudomonadota bacterium | reverse complement strand
CCTGACCTCTGATCACGGCGATTATCTGGGCGATCACTGGCTTGGCGAGAAGAACCTCTTTCACGCGCCTTCGGTCAAGATTCCGCTGATTGTCTATGATCCGCGCGCCAGCGCCGATGCGGCCCGTGGCACAACCTGCGATGCGCTTGTGGAAAGCATCGATCTGGCCGCAACCTTCATTGAAGCGGCTGGCGGCGAGGTGCCCGCGCATATTGTCGAGGGACGGTCGCTGATGCCGTGGCTGCAGGGGGACGCGCCTGAAGATTGGCGCAGCTATGCGATCTCGGAGTATGACTATTCGGCGACACCGATGGCGGTCAAACTGGGCCTTGAGCCAAAGGACGCGCGGCTTTTCATGGTGTTCGACGGGCGGTTCAAACTGATGCATGCCGAAGGCGGCTTCCGGCCCATGCTGTTTGACCTGCAAAGCGATCCCGATGAGTTTGTCGATCTGGCAAAGACGGAAGACCTGCGCCAAACACACGCCGATGTTTTGGACCGGCTTTATGATCACCTTCTGGAGTGGGGGCTGCGAATGTCGCAGCGCGTCACGCGTTCGGATGCGGATATCGAAGCCATGCGTGGCAGGTCCATGCGCAAGGGGATTTTACCGTTTCTTTACGACGGCAGTGAAGTGGATGCGGATCTGACGGTCAAATACCGCGGCGCTGTGCGGCAGCGCTACGCGCCCGAGGAGTGAGACGCGCCGAGTTCTTGCAGTATGGGGCAGTCGGGGCGATCGTCACCGGCGCAGCGCGCAACCAGATCCCCCAGCGTGTTGCGCAGCGCCTGCAAATCGGCGATCTTGGCGTCGATCTGCTGCAGATGGTCTGCAGCAAGTGAACGGACGTCTGCGCTGGCGCGGGCACGGTCTTCCCACAGAGCCAGAAGCGTTCTGCAATCGTCAATGGAAAACCCAAGGGCACGCGACCGCGCCAGAAACACCAGCTTGTGCGTGTCATTTTCTGTGAAAGCGCGATACCCGTTGGCGCTTCTGGTTGGTGTGATCAGGCCGATGTCTTCGTAATAGCGAATGGTCTTGGCAGGCAGCCCGCTTTTTGCAGAGACGTCCGAGATGTTCATACTTGCCCCTCCAACCCGCGTCCTGCACGGCGCAATCGGAGCGCGTTGCTAAGCACAAAGACACTCGACCAGGCCATGGCTCCAGCAGCGAGAGCTGGGGAGAGTTGCCAGCCAAACAGCGGGTAGAACGCGCCTGCGGCCACCGGGATAAGCAGGCTGTTGTAGGCGAAAGCCCAAAAGAGGTTCTGCTTGATATTGCGCAGGGTTGCGCGGCTGATTGTGATTGCTTCGCGTACAGCCAGTGGTGAGCGCGGCATCAGCACCACGTCCGCCGCCTCAATCGCCACATCGGTGCCACTGCCCATGGCGATACCGACGCCTGCGGCTGCAAGGGCAGGTGCATCGTTGATGCCGTCGCCGACGAAAGCAACAGGCCCTTCCTTGGCCAGCTCTTCGATGGCCTTCGCCTTTTCGCGGGGCAGCACACCTGCAATCAATTGGCTAACGCCCAGAGTATTGGCAACAGGCTGCGCCGCGCTGGGCCTGTCACCGGTGATGATCACGGTTTTGATGTTCAGATCGGTCAGGGCAGAGATCACGTTGGCCGCTTCTTCGCGGATCGGATCGGAGATGCCGATCAGGGCCAGTGCCTGCCCGTCCTGCGCCAGATAGACCGGCGTCTGGCCGGGAGCGGCCTCGGGCAGGGCGCTGATGTCGATGCCAAGGTCCTGCATGAATCGTAGCGATCCAAGTGCAACCTCAGCGCCGCCAACCTGCCCGGTAACGCCCCGAGCCGTGTGATTTTTGAACCCTTCAATCGATGAAGGTTCAACCTTTACGGCTTTGGCGGCGTCGCAAATGGCCTTGGCAAGTGGATGCTCTGAAGACGCTTCCAGCGCGGCGGCCAAGGCCAGAACGCCTTTTTCTTCCATCCGAGTGCCGGACGCGATCTGCAGAGACGTGACGGAAGGGGTGCCTGCGGTCAGCGTTCCGGTCTTGTCAAACGCAACGGTTCTGACGCTGGCCAGTGATTGCAAGGCGGCACCTTTACGGAACAGGACACCCAGATCCGCCGCGCGCCCGGTGCCGACCATGATCGAGGTCGGGGTTGCCAGGCCCATGGCGCAGGGGCAGGCGATGATCAGAACCGCGACGCCCGCCACCAGCGCATGGGTCAGTTTGGGATCGGGCCCGAAAACGAGCCAAACGGTGATCGTCAGCACCGCAAAGGCCAGAACAGCCGGTACAAACCAGGCGGTGATCTTGTTCACAAGGTCCTGAACAGGCAAGCGCGCGCTTTGGGCGCGGCGCACCATTTCGATGATCTGGGCAAGGCTGGTATTGGCACCGACCGAGGTCGCCTTGAAGACAAAGGCCCCGGCGCCGGTATTGACGGTTCCACCCGTGACAGGCGCCCCAATGGTTTTTTCCACCGGCAAAGGCTCGCCCGTTAGCATGGACTCGTCAACAAAGCTGTGGCCTTCGGTGACTGTCCCATCCACCGGAATACCCGCGCCGGGCTTGATCTGTATGAGAACTCCGGGTTCAAGCAGATCAATTGGCCGTTCCTGCGGTGTGCCGTCTTCCAGCACCCATGCGGTTTTGGGTTGCAGCGCAATAAGGCGCGAGATGGCCGCGCCGGTGCGCCCCTTGGCACGCTCCTCCAGCCAGCGACCGGTCAGGATGAGCGTCACGATGACCGCCGCAGCTTCGAAATACACCGCCCGCGCAGCGCTGGGCACCACAGATGGCGCGATCAGGACCAACAGAGAATACAGCAATGCGGCCCCTGCACCCAAGGTGACAAGAGCGTTCATGTCAGGTGCCCGCGCCCGCAAGGAGGCGATGCCGCCCTTGATCAGGTGCCGCCCCGGTCCTGCCAGAACCGCGAGAGTCAGTGCTGCCTGAATACTCCAGCTGGTTTGCGTGCCAATCGTTGCTGCGATCCAGTGATGAAACGCGGGCACCATGTGACTGCCCATTTCGAGTATGAAAACCGGCAATGTCAAAACCAGCGCCACAAGCATGCGCCGTTTTGCGATGTCGGGCGCGGATGCCTGATCAGAGGGGTTTGCCGACGTCTCAACGCGCGCGGATTTGCCGGTTTTTGCAACTGCGGCGATCAAAGGCGCGCTGTCCGGTGACAGGCTTTGCACAAGCGCCGTGCCTGCAGCCAGGTTGACACTGGCATCCAAAACTTCGGGGAGCGCCGTCAGCGCTCGTTCAACCCCCGCAACGCATGAGGCGCAGGTCATCCCGTCGATCTGAAGCTCGATCATATGCGGCGTTGCCGGCTTGCCCGCATCGTTGAGTGCCGTCGAAACCTGCCTGGCCGTCGCGTTCCCGTCCAGTGTCAGGCGTGCTTGTTTATTTGCCAGATTGACCGAAACATCTGCGGCGCCGGGCACGTTCCCGATGGCCGTCTCAACGCGCGCGACGCATGAGGCGCAGGACAAACCGTCGATGGAAAAGGTCAAAGGATGAGATGACATATCGGTCTCGCTTCGTCTGGGCAGAAGGCTCTGTAAGATGCTACATAGGGCTTCCAGTAACTGGAAGGT
>JBCCUH010000231.1:0-3635 GCA_039197405.1 Pseudomonadota bacterium | reverse complement strand
GTCCACTGACCTATACCTGTCACTTTCGTCAGCGCCTTGATCACCTCGGCTGATGGCAAATCACGCAGTGCTGCGTAGTCAATTCGCTCAGCTGCCAGCGCCCGCGCGTAACGCATCTTTTGCCCTGACAGCCCTGCGGCGCGTAGATCTTCGTCGCTTGCCGCCTCGATCGCGGCCTCGGTGATCAGCCCCATTCCTTCCATCCGCGCCCAGATCGCATTGGCAGAGGCGGTGCTGACCTGCTGACCGATAATCGCATTCAAAAGCTGGTCAAAACCTTCGGGCTTGAGGCGTAACGGCAGGGGCCGCGTTTGATCCAGCGCGGCAGCAAAACGTGCATCCTGCTCTGCAAGCCACTCTGCGCCCTCGGTCACGCAGGCGTCCCCTTTTATGATCCGTTCATCCATCAACGTGCAGCGCCCATGAAATCGCATCCTCGATATCGCTTTTGAGCAGCACATCCGGCAGTCCGGGCCGTTCGATCATGCCCACCTTGATCCCCAAATACCGTGCCGCTTCCAGCTTGGAGAAACTGGCAGCGCCGCCTGCATTCTTGACAATAAGCCAATCGATCTTACGTTTTTGGAACAAATCCACTTCCTCTTCGACTGAAAAAGGCGGGTTTCCTATCAAATACTCGCCATTTGGAAATGGAAAGGGTGTGTTCACCTCATCTATCTGCCGACAGATCAAGTAGCACTCCGCGAGGTTCGCATAGCGGTGCAGCGTCTGTCGACCCGTCGCCAGAAACACCGTCGCCCCCGCTCTGATATGGTGTGCCGCGTCTTCTTCTTTCGCCAGCGGCGTCCAATCGTCTTTCGGGCCAGCCCCCCAGGGAGGCCGCTGAAAAAGGCAGTAAGGAACGCCCATGCGGTGGCAAACCGCAGCGCTGCGCGCCGTCATGCTGGCCGCAAAGGGATGTGTTGCATCCAGCACTGCCCTGATCCCTTCACGCACCAGGAAATCCGCGAACCCATCTGCCCCGCCGAAGCCGCCGATGCGGGTTGGTACATCTTGCGGTCTGGGGTTGCGCGTTGCCCCTGCCAGGGACGCCAGAACGCGCGCGCGCCTGGCATGAAGCGCCTGCGCTATCTCGCGCCCTTCGCGCGTGCCTGAAAGAACAAGGATCGTCATGCGCGCCCTATGATCTTCCCCGCGCGATCAATCACGACCACGTCGATTGCAACCTCGGCAGGCACCATTTTTGCAGCGGCACTGCGTGCATTTACTGCAACCCATCCAGATAATATATCACCAATATTTTCATACACTTCTAAGGCGGAATTCATGTTTTGGATGAACGGTTGATCAAGATCCTCCGACAGCGCCTTCAAATCGACCTGAGAGCGTTTGGAATGCAGATCGCGGGCGCCCTGTGCAAGTTTCGTCAGCTTGCCAATCCCGCCGCCAATGGTCACGCGTTCAACCGGATGTCTGGCGATGTATTTCAGCATACCGCCCACGAAATCCCCCATGTCCAGCATAGCCTGATCGGGCAGACCATAAAGGCTCTGCACCGCCCTTTCGCTGGTTGCCCCGGTGCAGCCTGCAACATGGCGCAACCCTTCTGCCCGCGCCACGTCCACTCCCCGGTGTATCGAGGCAATCCAGGCCGCGCAGGAAAACGGGCGCACAATCCCTGTGGTGCCAAGAATGGACAGCCCGCCAAGGATACCCAGTCGCGGGTTCCAGGTTTTCTCTGCCAGTTGCGTGCCATTGGGCACACTCAGCGTGATCTTGATATCAGCAGCCTCACCCAGCCGCGCGGCAGTATCCGTGACAACCGCGGTCATCATCTGCCGCGGCACCGGGTTGATTGCGGGTTCGCCAACAGCGACGGGTAGGCCGGGTTTCGTGACCCTGCCGATTCCCTGACCGCCTGCAAAGATCACGCCGCCGCCCGAGGGTTCAACCCGCGCCCTGATCAATGCGCCATGGGTCACATCGGGATCATCGCCTGCATCCTTGATCACGGCGGCCTCAGCCCAGCCGTCACCCACCACGCTTTCGGCGATTTTGAACACCGGCGTTTCGCCGCGCGGCAAGGTAATTTGCACAGACGCAGGAGTGTGCCCTTCCCAAAGACCGCGCAGCGCAGCCTGCACGGCGGCGGTCGCGCAAGCGCCGGTCGTCCAGCCGCGGCGCAGCTCTTTGGGAGGTGTCTGGGTCATCGCGGCGACTATACATATTTGAAACCTGACGCCAATTCCACTTTGCAGGTCGGTTGCGCCCTTTTCCCGCGCGCGCCCGCGCGGCATAACGGGCATATGAGCGACTCACATCTTCTTCCCGATCTTCCCGGCACGAAATGGCCCAGGCTAGAGCCCGGCTGGGTCTGGCTGGCGGGCGCAGGTCCTGGCGATCCGGGTCTGCTGACCTTGCACGCGCTGAACGCGCTGCGGCAGGCGGATGTGATTGTCTATGATGCGCTGGTGGAAATCGGCATTCTGGACTGGGCGCCGCAGGCCGAACATGTTTATGCGGGCAAACGCGGCGGTAAACCCAGCGCTGTGCAGCGCGATATCTCACTGCATCTGGTGGAACTCGCCCGCGCGGGCAAACGTGTGCTGCGGCTCAAGGGCGGGGATCCCTTTGTTTTCGGGCGCGGCGGCGAAGAGGCGCAAACGCTTGTACAGCATGGTATTCCGCTGCGTATCATTCCGGGCATCAGCGCCGGGATCGGCGGGCTGGCCTATGCGGGCATCCCTGTAACACACCGCGATGTAAACCAATCCGTCACCTTCGTTACCGGCCATGATCAATCGGGCGAAACCCCGTCCTCGCTGAATTGGAAAGCCATTGCAGAGGGTGCTCAGGTCCTGGTGATCTACATGGGTATGAAGCATGTGGCGCGCATTGCCGATCAGCTGATGGAGGCGGGCCGCGATCCCGCAGAGCCTGCCGCCGTTGTCACCTCGGCCACCACCCCGGCGCAGCATGTGCTGGAAACCACGCTGGGTACGATGGCCCGAGACATCGAAGCTGCCGGGCTGGAGCCGCCGTCGATACTGTGCATTGGGCGCTCTGTTCTGATGCGGCAGGTGCTGGACTGGCAGGGGTTGGCGCAGGGACTGGAGCCGCGCAACACCGATCCACTTGGCCGGGGGCGCCCTGCCGAAGCCTCATGAGCCGTGGCCTCATCCTGGCTGCACCCAGCTCCGGCTCCGGCAAGACAACCGTAACACTGGGGCTTTTGCGCGCGCTGAAGCAGCGCGGCATTGCGGTGCGCGGTGCCAAATCCGGCCCCGATTACATCGACCCGCGGTTTCATGAAGCGGCCTGCGGACGCCCTTGCCTCAATCTGGACGCCTGGGCGATGACCCCGGACCGTATCAGGGCGTTGGCCGCAGGAACCGGGACCTTGATCATCGAAGGAGCCATGGGGCTCTTTGATGGGGCGCTTCCAGATGGCAAAGGCGCCGTGGCAGATGTGGCAAAAATCCTGCAATTGCCGGTGGTTCTGGTCGTTGATGCATCGAAAATGGCGCAATCGATTGCACCATTGGCTGCAGGGTTCGCGGCACATGATCCGGATGTGTTCATTGCAGGTGTGATCCTGAACAAAATCGGCAGCGCACGGCACGAAAAGATGCTGCGCCGCGCGCTAAAGCCCACTGGCCTGCCCGTTCTGGGCG
>JBCCUH010000230.1:0-3641 GCA_039197405.1 Pseudomonadota bacterium | reverse complement strand
TGATCCATCCAGACATTGATGCGATCGCTCCCGCCCCAATAGTATAGATTCACAACCCCTTCTTCTTTCGCGCGCGCGGTCACATCCTCCCATGAGGCGCTGCCGCCCAGAAACGCATCGCGAAACGCGGCAGCATCCGCGTCATCTGCCGATGCGCCGCCCGCGCAAAGCAGCGCAGCGGCTGACAGGGTGGTAAGTAAAGTCTTCATCTTTGTGTTCTCCCATGGAACGTGAGTGGTCGTCTCTTATGACTGGATGACCCAGATGTGATGCGGTGCGATGGACAGCCAGACAGGGTGCCCCGCCTCCAACATCCGCCGGGACGGCTCGCTGACGGTAACCTGCGTGCCCAGGCAATCGACGCCATAATTCACGTTCGAGCCGAAAAACTCACGCGTCTTTATCACACCTGCGATCACGTTTTGCTCATCTGCAGGGGGCGCCTCATGCAGATCAATCGCCTCTGCACGCAGCAGAACCTGCGCGGGCCCGGCCCGATGCGGCGCCTCAAACTGCAAATCCCCAAAGCCCGTTTGCGCCAGTCCGGCGCCATTCAACTGCGCCTCAAAAAGATTGCGCGCGCCCATGAACCGCGCCACGTCCACGCTCTGCGGCCTGTGATAGAGCGTATCCGGCCTGTCATATTGCGCCACGCGCCCGTCAAAAATCACCGCCACTTGGTCAGCCAGCTCCATCGCCTCGACCTGATCATGGGTGACAAAAATCGTCGTGATCCCCAGACGCTGCTGAAGGGTGCGAATGAACTGGCGCATTTCGCCGCGCAACCCGGTGTCGAGATTGGCCAGCGGTTCATCCATCATCAGAACCCTGGGGTTGGTGATCAGCGTGCGCGCGATGGCTACCCGCTGCATCTGCCCGCCCGACAGCTGCGCCGGAAACCTGTGGCGAAATTCGCGCAGCTGCACCACGTCCAGAATGTCGTCCAGCCGTGCGCGTGCATCCGGCTTCGGCGTGCCGCGCACCTTGAGACCAAACAGCACGTTGTTCTCCACCGTCATATGCGGAAAAAGCGCAAACCGTTGAAACACCATGCCAACATCACGCGCCTGCACCGGCACATCGCGCATATCAACCCCGTCAAAAAGGATCGCGCCCTCAGTCGGCGCATCCAGCCCGGCGATCATCCGCAGGCAAGTGGTCTTGCCGCAGCCCGACGGACCAAGTAAGGCGACAAGCGCGCCGGATGGGATATCAAGATCAATCCGCGACACTGCGGTGAAGGGTCCGAAGTCCTTTCGAACACCTGTCAACTCTACTCGCGCCACTCGCTTCCTCCGGCAGGCCGATTGCGCGCTTGTCATACAGCAAGAATTCAGATCGCGCACCCTACGCATTCGTGATCGCCCAGGCCGCCCGGCAACAGACCCGTCAAGTGTTTGACAGACCGGCGCGCAAGCCCCACCCTTCGGGCAGGCATGCAGATGTCAGCCAGCAAAAACCGGAGCCATAATGACCCGCGATCCTCGCTATGACATCCTCTTCGAACCTGTCAAAATCGGCCCGGTCACAGCAAAGAACCGGTTCTATCAGGTGCCCCATTGTACAGGTATGGGCTATCTGCGCCCGCGCACATTGGCCGCCATGCGCGGCGTGAAGGCCGAAGGAGGCTGGGGCGTTGTCTGCACCGAATACAATGCCATCCACCCCACCTCTGATGATCTGGGATATGCATCCGCCTCGCTCTGGGATAACAGCGATATCCGCGCCAGCCGCCTGATGACCGATGCAGTGCACGAACATGGCGCCCTGGCAGGGGCTGAACTTTGGCACGGCGGATCGCGCGGCGGCAACATGATGTCGCGCGAGGTCGGCATCGACCTGGACAGCCTGCCCAATGCGGTCGGCCATCCCTTCCAGACCCGCGCGATGGACAAGACCGATATCAGGGATCTGCGCCGCTGGCACCGCAAAGCCGCCCTGCGCGCCCGCGCTGCCGAGTTTGATATCGTCTATGTCTACGCCACACACGGCTATCTGCTGTCAGGGTTCCTCGACCCGCAGCGCAATACCCGCAGCGATGAATATGGCGGCAGCCTGGAAAACCGCGTGCGTCTCGTGCGTGAGTTGATCGAAGACACCAAAGAGGCGGTGGGCGACCGCTGCGCCGTTGCCGTGCGCTTTTCGGCAGATCAAATCATCGGCGAAGACGGGGTGCCGATCCATGGCGAGCGTCACGAGATGTTCGAAATGCTGGCCGAACTGCCGGACCTTTGGGACATCAACATCGCCGATTATTCACTTGAGATGGGCGTGTCGCGCTATGTTAAAGAGGCAGCACTCGAACCCTATATGGACTTCGTTAAGCAAAAGACCAGCAAACCGGTGGTCACCGTGGGCCGCTTCACCTCGCCCGATACGATGGCCAGCCAGATCCGTCGTGGCATCTGCGATCTGATCGGGGCCGCGCGCCCTTCAATCGCCGATCCTTTCCTGCCCTCCAAGATAGAACGCGGCGCGGTGGACGACATCCGCGAATGTATCGGCTGCAATGTCTGTTATTCCGGCGACAGCCTCGGCGTACCGATCCGCTGCACGCAAAATCCGACCATGGGCGAGGAATGGCGCAAGGGCTGGCACCCCGAACGCATACGCGCCAAAACGTCAGACAGTCAGGTGCTGGTGGTCGGCGCAGGCCCGGCAGGACTGGAAGCGGCGCGCGCTCTGGGCCAGCGCGGCTACGAGGTGCTGCTGGCCGATGCCGCCAATGATCTGGGCGGGCGCATCCTGCGCGAGGCCGCTCTGCCCGGTATGTCCGAATACATCCGCATACGCGACTACCGCGTGCAGCAATTGAAGCAGATGCCGAATGTAAACATCTACCCCGGTAGCAGATTGAGCGCACAGGATGTGATCGACACCGGCGTGGATCATGTGGTGCTGGCCACAGGTGCCACATGGCGCAAGGATCGCTTTGACGAAAACCGCTATGTGCCGGTGGCCACCGGGAACGCGCAGGTCTGGACCGCCGATGACATCATGGATGGGCGCACACCGGAAGGGGACTGCCTCGTCTACGACGAAGACGGCTACTATCTCGGCGGCGTCATTGCCGAACAGCTGATCGCCGCAGGCAACCCGGTCACGCTGGTCACGCCCCATGATGTTGTCTCGCAATGGGCTGAAAACACGTCAGAGCGCTGGCGTATTCGCACCCAGATGATGCGTCTCGGTATCGGCATCGAAACCTGCCGGTCGCTGCTGGCCTTTGACGGCAGCAAAGCCACGCTGGAATGCACTTATTCTGGCCAGACAATAGAGATGCCCGCGCAAAACGTGATCATGGTCACCCAGCGCAAACCCAATGACGCGCTCTATCATGATCTGCTGGAGACAGCAGGCGGCGACGCGGACGAGCTGCCATTCACGCTCAAACGTATCGGCGATTGCGAGGCCCCGGCGATTATCGCGGCGGCCGTCTATGCCGGGCACCGATATGCCCGCGAATTGGATGATCCGGTCGACCCGGATCAGCCGCTGCGCCATGACCGCATCGATGTGGGCGACACGCCCGAAGGCGCGCACCTCAAGCCGGTCTCTTGACGCGCCCCGTCACCCAAAGAGTGCCTTGAAAGTGCCGATGCACTGGCGAAAACCGTTTTCGAAACTGCCGTCACCGGGAT
>JBCCUH010000229.1:0-3647 GCA_039197405.1 Pseudomonadota bacterium | reverse complement strand
TGCAACTTCAACTTAGAAAGGTGGTGAAAACCACATGCAGGTTAGTGTTCGCGACAACAACGTCGATCAGGCGCTTCGTGCCCTGAAGAAAAAGCTCCAGCGTGAAGGTGTCTTCCGTGAAATGAAGCTCAAGCAGCATTTCGAGAAGCCGTCCGAGAAAAAAGCACGCGAGAAAGCTGAAGCGATCCGCCGCGCCCGTAAACTGGCGCGCAAGAAAGCCCAGCGCGAAGGGATGCTCTAAGCCCCTTTGTTCAAGAGCTTGAACGCGAAATGAATAGTGATCCCCGGTGCAGCGATGCGCCGGGGATTTCTTTTTGAGGTTTCTTTGGACGACCGAAGGTCGGACAGCCCCCAACCCTCCCCACGGGAGGGGGCTTCACCGCCACCCAGGGTTGGGCTGTCCTCGCTACTTTTTCATTCGAGGATCAAAACCTGCACATCCGCCACATTTGTGCCTGTTGCTTCGGTGATCAGCAGATCGCCCGCCGCCTTAAGCAGCGCGTAAGAATCGTTATTGGCCAAGAGCGCCTCCGCGCGCCCGCCCGCTCGCGCCCAGGTGCCGCCATCGACGACGCCGCCCGCCGCATCCGTCGGGCCATCACGCCCGTCGGTGCCGCCGCTCAGGAAAACCCAAGGCCGCTTCAGACCGGCCAGCTTTTGCGCCACGCGCGCCGCCAGCTCCTGATTGCGCCCGCCCTTGCCGTCGCCTTTCAGAACCACCGTGGTCTCACCGCCGAAAAGGTGCACGCCCGCCTGCGCCGCTCGCGCATGGGTCGCGACCAGCTCTGCCGCCGCGTCCACATCGCCCTCCAGCCTGTCAGAGACGATCTGCGCACCCGCCGAGGCCTGTCGCATCGCGTCCAGTGACACCCGGTTCGATCCAATCAGGTGATTGTCAGCTTGCGGCGTTTCAACCGCGCCGGTGCTGCGGGTCAGATGGTCTTTGATGCTCTGCGGCACCCTGTCCCAGACACCGGCGGTTTGCAAAATCCCGATCGCATCCTCGGCCGTTCCCAGCGGGGACACTGTCGGCCCGCTGGCAATCGCCCGCAGATCATCGCCGATGACATCCGACAGAATAAGCGCCCGCACGCTCGCAGGTGACGCCAGTCGTGCCAGCCCGCCGCCTTTCAGATCCGACACCTGCTGGCGCACGAGGTTCATCGAAACAATGTCGAGACCACTTGCCAGCAGCGCCGCGTTCAACGCCTGCTTGTCCGCAAGGCTGATCCCCTCCGGCGGGGCGGGCAGCAAGGCGGACGCGCCGCCCGAGACCAGCGCGATAACCTGATCGGCCTCGCCAAGCGCCTTGATGCGCCCGATCAGCTCGGACGCGGCCTTCGCGCCAGCTGCGTCGGGAACCGGATGGCCAGCCGTCATGACCGTCGCCCCCTCCACTTCCTGCGCATTCTCATGATGGGTGATGACCAGACACTCTGTCCCCGCGGGGACATGCGCCAGCGCAGCGCGCGCCATGGCAGGTGCCGCCTTGCCAAAGGCGACAATCAGCGTGTTCCCGTCTGGCGCAGTGCTCAGCCCGTGATCTGTAGCAAACCGCCGGACAGCACGGTCCGGATCGGCGGCCCGGACCGCAACCCGAAACAGATCCTGCGCCTGCGCCCTTATGTCTGCCGTTTCAGCCATTGCGAAGGGTATCAATCATCAATTGCACGTTTTCGGGATCCGCATCAGGGGTGATCCCGTGACCGAGGTTGAAGATATGCGGCCCGCCAGAGAACGCGTCCACAATGGCGCGGGTTTCGTCAATCAGCGCCTGCCCGCCCGTCACCATATGCCGGGACGCCAGGTTTCCCTGCACAGGCCCGTCAACCTGAACATGGGTCGCGGCCCAGCTGGCATCGACCGAATTGTCCAGCGCCACGCAATCGGCGCCGGTCTTTTTGGCAAAGCCGATGTATTTGTCACCGGCCTCGCGCGGGAAGGCGATAACCGGCACATCCGGGTGCCGCTTTTTCAATTCGCTGATGATGTATCTGGCAGGCTCGACCACATAGCGGTCAAACTCCGCGTCTTTGAGTGAACCGGCCCAGCTGTCAAACAGCTTGACCACCTCGGCCCCGGCCTCAATCTGCCGGGACAAATAAGCGATGGTGGCATCGGCAATCTGTTCCAACAGCATCTCGAAAGCAGATTGATGTTCGGCAATCATCTGATGCGCAGGCCCCTGATCGGGGGTTCCGCGACCAGCGATCATATAGGTCGCGACCGTCCAGGGCGCACCGGCAAAGCCGATCAGCGTGGTTTCCTCAGGCAACTCGCGCGCCAGGATGCGCACGGTCTCGTAAATCGGGCTTAACGTGTCGTGGATATCGTCCACCGGTTTCAGCTTATCCACCCCCGACTGATCGGTGATCGTGCTGAGACGGGGGCCTTCGCCCGTAACAAACCAAAGATCGGACCCAAGCGCCTGCGGCACCAGCAGGATATCGGCAAAGAGAATGGCCGCATCAAAGCCATAGCGGCGAATAGGTTGCAGCGTAACTTCTGCCGCCAGTTCGGGATTGTAGCACAGCGACAGGAAATCCCCGGCCTTGGCCCTCGTTGCGCGATATTCGGGCAGATAGCGACCCGCCTGGCGCATCATCCAGATCGGCGGCACCTTCAGCGTTTCGCCATTCAGGACGCGCAGGAGTGTCTTGTCTGTGCTCATATGCTCGTATCCCCCGAAAATGGCATCTGCGGCGATTGGCCCGCAATCGCTGCGAAACCCGTGTTGTCAGCTACCGGATTGGCTTCTAAAGGTAAACCATGACACGCGAATTACCCTCTCCCGATGCACCGCTCAAAATTGGCACGCGCGGCTCTCCGCTGGCGCTGGCGCAGGCTTACGAGACGCGCACGCGTCTCTGCGCGGCCTTCGACCTGCCCGAGGCCGCATTCGAGATCATCGTGATCAAGACCACCGGCGACAAGATCATTGATCGCCCGCTGAAGGAGATCGGCGGCAAGGGTTTGTTCACCCGCGAGATCGAGCAGGACATGCTGAGCGGCGCGATTGATATTGCGGTGCATTCGATGAAGGATATGCCGGTTCTGCAACCCGAGGGGCTGGTGCTGGACACCTACCTGCCGCGCGAGGATGTGCGCGATGCCTTCGTCTCCGCCCGCTATGACCGGCTGGCCGACCTGCCTGCAGGCGCGGTCGTCGGCACCTCGTCGCTGCGCCGCAGGGCGCAATTGCTGAATTACCGGCCCGAGCTGACCGTCGTGGAGTTTCGCGGCAATGTTCAAACCAGGTTGAAGAAACTGGAGGACGCGGTGGCAGATTGCACGTTTCTGGCAATGGCCGGGCTGCGCAGGCTGGGTGTTCCGGAGGTCGCCAAAAGCGCGATTGAGGTGGATGAAATGCTGCCTGCGGTCGCACAGGGCGCCATCGGGATCGAGCGGCGCAGGGATGACATGCGCGCCGCAGAAATGCTGGCGGCGATTCACGATACCCAAACCGGTGAACGGCTGGCAGCGGAACGCGCCTTTCTGGCCGCGCTCGACGGCTCCTGCGAGACACCGATTGCCGGGTTGGCGGAGCTGAACGGCAGCAGCCTGCGCCTGCGCGGCCTGCCAGTCTAATACATTTCATCAAGTCCATGTGGACCGTGGTATGGTCTAGCCCTTAGTCAACCTGCCAG
>JBCCUH010000228.1:0-3667 GCA_039197405.1 Pseudomonadota bacterium | reverse complement strand
GTTCGATATGGCGATCTGAAGCCCTGCAAGACAGCCTTTATCGACGCCCACACGCCCGGTAGCGATCAGAAGGAAAACTTCACGATCATCGGTGGCGGCGTATCCGAAAGCGCCGATCAGCATGTGCATATTCAGGATACACCGGGTTTCAACATTGGCGCTGCGGGCCAGCCGCCGAAGTGCCGCAACTCGCTGCACTCTCATCGCACCGCAGAAGTGTTCTTTGTACTCAAGGGGCGCTGGCGGTTTTTCTGGGGCCGCTGGGGCACAGCCGGTGAAGTGGTTCTGGAAGAGGGCGACATCTTCAACATTCCCACGGGCATCTTCCGGGGCTTCGAAAACATCGGTACCGACTACGGAATGATCATGGCCATTCTTGGCGGTGACGATGCTGGCGGTGGTGTGATCTGGGCGCCGCAGGTGATCGAGGATGCGCAGGACCACGGGCTTGTTCTGGCCGAGACCGGAAAGCTTTATGACACCAAACAGGGTCAGAGCCTGCCGGAGGGTGTGAAGCCCATGCCGCTTCTGACAGAGGACGAGCTGAAGGCATACCCCGAGCCGACGACGGCAGAGGTGATCCCGGGGTATATCGCGCGCTATTGGGACATGATGGCGCTTGCCGACAATCAGCCTGCGAAGGTGATCGGGCCGAATGCCATGTTGAAAGACAAACCGGGCTTTGATGTGGAGCTTCTGAACCGCAACTCAATCTCTGACGAGATGTACTCGGTCGACAATCATGAGGTTCTGATGCCGATGCGCGGGCATTGGCGGCTGACGTGGGATGGCGGCACCACCTCGCTTAACCCTGGTGACACCGCTGCGATCCCGCCGGGTCTGCAGCATTCCCTGACCCCGTCGATGACCGGCGAAGCGAGCCTTTACCGTGTTCGCGCGACGGATGATCAGGCAGGTGCCACCTGGGCGGCTGAATAGCGTCACACGACAAGCGCTGTTCCGGTTGACAGGCGACGGATATCGGAACAGCTGCTGCCAGCATTGTTGCATTCGCAACTGATTTGATGCTCTGTGTCAGTCGGAGTGTCTATGAAAACAGATGTTTGCATCATTGGGGGCGGCCCGTCGGGATTGCTACTGTCGCAGCTTTTGAACAAGGCGGGTGTTGCGACGGTCGTTCTTGAACGGGCGAGCCGCGACCATGTGCTGTCGCGGATCAGGGCAGGGGTGCTGGAAAGCGGCTCTGTCGGGATGCTGGCGGAGGCAGGGGTCGATGCGCGGCTGCGCGCCCAAGGTATCCCGCATGATGGCTGCTATCTGACCGACGATGATTTGATGGTTCGGATCAACTTTGCCGAGCTGACGGGCAAGTCTGTCATGGTCTATGGCCAGACTGAGGTGACGCAGGACCTTTATGACGCGCAGGACGCCATGGGCGCACAGGTGCTGCACGGCGTGGAAGATGTGGTGATCGAGGGCGCGGACAGCCCTGCGCCGCGTGTGAGCTACACATTGAACGGCGAACGCTGCGACGTTGATTGTGCGTATGTTGCCGGGTGCGACGGGTTTCACGGGGTTAGCCGCAAGACGATTCCCGCAGACAAGCGCCGCGCGTTTGAGCGGGTCTATCCTTTTGGCTGGCTTGGTATCCTGTCCGAAACCCCCCCCGCGCATCACGAGCTGATCTATGCCAATTCGCAAAACGGCTTTGCCCTGGCGTCGATGCGCAGCGAGCGGCTGAGCCGGTATTACGTGCAGGTGCCGCTGACGGACAGGCCCGAGGACTGGAACGATGATCGTTTCTGGGACAAGCTGGCGTCTTGTTTGCCCTCGGAGGTGGCAGGCAAGATGCAGACCGGCCCCTCTATCGAGAAGTCGATTGCGCCGCTCAGATCTTTCGTGAATGAGCCATTGCGCTGGGGGCGGCTGTTTCTTGTCGGCGATGCGACCCATATTGTGCCACCGACCGGGGCGAAGGGTCTGAACCTGGCCATTTCGGATGTGCATTATCTTTTTCAGGCGCTGATTGATGCGGTGAAACACGGGCGCGAGACGGGGATTGATGAATACTCCAGGCGCGCGTTGAAACGAATCTGGAAGGCGATGCGCTTTAGCTGGCAGATGACGACGATGCTGCATCAGTTTGACGGAGAAGACAGCTTTGCCGCACAAATGCGCAAAGCGACGCTGTTGCATCTGTCGCAATCGGAAACCGCGCGGCGCGAGCTGGCGGAGAACTACATTGGCCTGCCGTTCTAGGCGGGCAGGGGAGGGGCGATGAACGCTCGGTATGACGATGGTATGAAGGTGCGGCGCGAAGTGCTGGGCGATGCGCATGTGGATAGGGCCGAAGCGGCGAAAACGGCGGATGACCAGCCGTTTCAGGCGCTGATCACGGAAGGCGCCTGGGGCACTGTCTGGGCCTCGGATGCGATCAGTCGACGCGAGCGGTCGATGCTGACGCTGGCGCTGCTTGCGGCGATGGGCAATTTCGAGGAAATCCCGATGCATATCCGCGCGACTGTGAATACTGGCGCAAGCAAGTCGGACGTGATGGAAGCGTTTCAGCACGTTGCGATCTATGCCGGAGTGCCGCGGGCCAATCACGCGATCAAGCTGGCCAAACAGACTTTTGCTGAGATGGAGCAGGCCGATGAGTGACACCAAACCCCTGATGCCGCGCAGGCGGGAGGTTCATCCGGTGCCATACTGGCCGGATTACAAGACGTCTGTGCCGCGCTCGCCCGATCTGCCGCTGTTGTCGATGGAAAGCACGGTCAGCGAGGAAACCGGCCCGCGTTTTGGCCACGGTATGCTGGGCGCGCTCGATAACAACCTGATCCTGAACTACAGCCAGGGGAAAGCCCCGGCTATTGGCGAACGCATTCGCGTACATGGGCGCGTCATGGATGAGACGGGCAGGGCGGTGCCGGGCGCTTTGGTCGAGATCTGGCAGGCCAATGCAGGCGGGCGCTACCGGCATGTGAAGGACAGCTACTTCGCGCCGCTTGACCCCAATTTTGGCGGTTGCGGGCGCACGATTACTGACGAGACCGGGTTTTATGAGTTCATGACCATTCGTCCCGGTGCCTACCCCTGGCCGAACCGGGCCAATGACTGGCGGCCCATGCACATTCATTTCTCGATCTTTGGTCATGCTTTTGGTCAGCGGTTGATCAGCCAGATGTATTTCGAAGGTGATCCCTTGATTGATCTCTGCCCGATCGCGGCGACCGTGCGTGATCGCAGCCAGCTGGACCGTCTGGTCGCGCCGCTGGATTTGCAGTCTGCGCGGGCGATGGATTATCTTGCCTACAAGTTCGACATCGTTCTGCGCGGGCAGCGGCAAACGATGTTCGAGAACAAGCCGGAGGGTATGTAGCATGGTGCAAGCTTTGGACAGATTGGTCGAAACGCCCAGCCAGACCGCCGGGCCTTATGTGCATATCGGGTGCATCCCAAGCTTTGCCGGTGTCGACGGCATCTATGCCGAAGATCTGGGTAAGCGCCCATTCAGCGAGGGTGCGACGGGCGAGGTGATCACTATCACCGGGTCCGTCTTTGACGGCACCGGTTGGGCAATTCGCGATGCGATGCTGGAAAGCTGGCAGGCGGATGCGGCGGGGATGTATCCGGGGCAGGCGGGGGCCGACCCGCATGTCACGGGATTTTGCCGGTTTGCGGCAGACGGGACGAGCGGCGAGTT
>JBCCUH010000227.1:0-3725 GCA_039197405.1 Pseudomonadota bacterium | reverse complement strand
TCACGGTCGACGGTCTGCGCCGCGCCCTTGAAGACATGGGCGAAGACGCGTTTGAAACCATGACCTACTATGAACGCTGGATTGCTGCGGTAAATCAGAACCTGATCGAAAAAGGCGTGTATTCGCTGGAAGAGCTCGGTGCGCGTATTGCCCAAGTGCAGGCGCGCGGTGATACCTACGGGGATGCAAGCCTTGGCTGACACCGCAAGATTCGCCCCCGGCCACCTGGTACGGGTGCGCCATTTGATGCCCCCCGGCCATGTGCGCGCACCGCATTATCTGCGCGGCAAATCCGGCACCATCGAAAGGGCCATCGCGGCCTTTGGCAATCCCGAACAGCTGGCCTACGGGCTGAAGGCGGATAAACGCATGCTCTACCGCGTGCGCTTTACCATGGACGAGATCTGGGGTGCGGATGCCGAGATCCCGGCCGATACCATCGATGCGGAACTCTATGATCACTGGCTGGAACCGGAAGGCGACTGACATGCCCCACGATCACCTGTCGCCCTCGGGCCACCCTTACCGCGCCGATGATGACACGCCGCTCAGCTATTGGCAGGCGATGGAGATCGCTGTGCGCGAGTTGCTGGTCGAGAAAGGCATCACCACCGAAGCCGAGATCATGGCGCAAATCGACGTCATGGACAGCCGCTCGCCCGCCAATGGCGCCGCAGTTGTCGCGCGTGCCTGGGTCGATCCGGAGTTCAAGGCGCGGCTGCTCGCCAACGCCTCTGACGCGAGCCGCGAAATGGGGTTCGACATTGGCCCGCTCAACCTGATCGCCGTTGAAAATACCGCAGATGTGCACAACGTGATCGTGTGCACCTTGTGTTCATGCTACCCGCGCAACCTGCTGGGCCTGCCGCCTGACTGGTATAAATCACGCGCCTACAGATCGCGCACGGTGAAAGAGCCGCGCAAAGTGCTGGAGGAATTTGGCGTCATCCTTCCCGAAACCACGCAGGTGCGCGTGCATGACAGCACAGCCGACATGCGCTACATCGTGCTTCCGGCGCGCCCCGGTGGCACGGGCGGCATGGATGAAGCGGCGCTGGCCACGCTTGTGACCCGCGACAGCATGATCGGCACCGGCCTTGCGCGCAAGCCGCAGGGTTGAGCCTGCCGCCCAGGCGCAGTAAGCGGGCCGGATGAAGCGTATTACGCAGTTCATCACCAATTTGTTCCTGCGCAGCCTGATCGGGCTGGCGCTGGCCCTGCCTTATGCGGTGCGCGTGCGCACCATGGGCTGGCTGGTGCAGAATGTGGTCTCCCCGCTCGCCGGATATCCCAAACGCATTCGCGCCAATCTCAGGCACGTTATGCCGGATCTGCCCGAGGCCGAGGTCGCGCGGCTTTGCAAGGACGTGCCCAACAATGCGGGCCGCACCCTGATCGAGCTTTATTCGGGTGCCGATTTCGTCTCTCGCGCCGCCCAGGCCCCGATCACCGGGCCGGGCTATGCCAAGCTGGAAGCCGCCCGCGCAGAGGGCCGCCCGGTCATTCTGGTCACCGGGCATTTCGGCAACTACGACGTCAGCCGCGCCAATCTGATCGCCAAGGGGCACAATATGGGTGCGCTCTACCGGCGCATGTCAAACCCGTGGTTCAACGAACACTACGTCCGCTCGATCAGCACCATCGGAACACCCATGTTCGAACAGGGCCGCAAGGGCATGACGCAGATGGTGCGGCATATCAAATCGGGCGGCGTGCTGGGCATTCTCACCGATTTACATGCGCATGGCGGCGCAAGGCTGAAGTTTTTCGGCAAACCGGCCATCACCTCGCTGGTCACAGCCGAGCTTGCTCTAAAGTTCAACGCGGCCCTGATCCCTGTCTATGCGGTGCGCCAGCCCGACGGTCTCAGCTTCAAGATCATCGTGCAGGATGAGATCCCGCACAGCGATCCTGAAACCATGACGCAGGCCGTCAACGATGGGCTGGAGGCGCTGGTGCGCGAGAATATGCACCAATGGTTCTGGATTCACCGGCGTTGGAAAAACACCTGACAGGTTGGATCAGCGCAGCACCGCCGCCGCCGCAATCGGCCCAAAACCTGCGTGCTGGATGATCACCGCCACCGGACCACCGGGCGCATTGGCCTTCAAGGAAAGCGCGCCCTTGCCATTCCAGCTGCCCACGAGCTGCAGATCATCGACGACATTGGAATAACTCAGCGTCTTGCCTGCGTTCTCGCCGCGTTTGATCTTGGTGGTTTTCTTCGGATCGAAGCTTGCCACAAGCACATCGTACGGCGCCGCGCGCACCGATTTTGCGGCGATCTGCAGTTTTCCGCCAGACCGGGACACAGACACGCTGACATGTTTGGGGCTGCGCGCGTGTTTGGCGATCAGGTCGGCGACATCCATCGGATGCGTGCCGACGACCGAATCCACGCCGCCGATAATCATCTGCGGCGTATAGATCGACCGGCGCCCCGCTTTGCGTGCATAGGCGCGTTGCCGCTCGGCATGCGCCGGGTCCGCAAAGGGATCTTTCCAGCCAATATAGTCCCAGTAATCCACATGCAGCGACAGGGCGATCACATCGCCGCGTTGCGCCAGCTTGTGCATCAAGGCATCTGCCGGCGGGCAGGATGAGCAGCCCTGTGATGTGTAAAGCTCGACGACCACAGGGGTCTGCTGCGCCGTTGCCGCGGCTCCCATGGTGATCCAAAGCGCTGCCAATCCTGCGATGATCCGTTTCATCAGTGACCGTTCCCGTATTCTCAAGCTGCTTTACCGTGATTAGAACGCGCGCATTGAAATAGCCAATCACCCTTTTGCGAGAGCCGCGCGATCACTGTATCGCATTGCGTGCCGGGCATCCGCATCAGCGCGATTGTGTGCAATGGTATACAAAAACTTCTGTTAGCCCCTTGAACGCCTTGCCTGCATAGGGCAAAAGCGCCCCAGCACCCCAATTCAGCAGACCAGTGAAGGAGGCAGCTATGCCCATTACCGTAGGTCAGGACACCGCCAAGACGCGCAAAACCCTTAGCGTTGGTGACACATCGATCAGCTATTATTCCATTTCCGCCGCCAAGGCCGCGGGTCTGGGCGATTTTGACAAGCTGCCCGCAGCGCTCAAGGTCGTGCTTGAAAACATGCTCCGGTTCGAAGATGGCAAGACTGTCACCGTCGAGGATATCAAGGCGTTCGCCGAATGGGGTGCCAAGGGTGGAAAGAACCCGCGCGAGATTGCCTACCGCCCTGCCCGCGTGCTGATGCAGGATTTCACAGGTGTTCCCGCCGTGGTTGACCTTGCCGCCATGCGCGACGGTATCAAGGCGCTGGGGGGTGACGCGCAAAAGATCAACCCGCTGAACCCGGTGGATCTGGTCATTGACCACTCCGTCATGATCGACGAGTTCGGCAACCCGCGTGCGTTCCAAATGAACGTGGATCGTGAATACGAACGTAACATGGAGCGTTACACGTTCCTCAAGTGGGGCCAGTCTGCGTTTAATAACTTCCGCGTTGTCCCCCCCGGAACAGGCATTTGCCATCAAGTGAACCTTGAGTATCTGAGCCAGGCCGTCTGGACCGATGCCGACCAAAATGGTGCGCAAGTTGCCTACCCTGACACCCTTGTCGGCACCGACAGCCACACCACCATGGTCAACGGATTGGCCGTTTTGGGTTGGGGCGTTGGCGGGATCGAAGCCGAGGCCGCAATGCTGGGTCAGCCGATTTCAATGCTGATCCCTGAGGTCATTGGCT
>JBCCUH010000226.1:0-3727 GCA_039197405.1 Pseudomonadota bacterium | reverse complement strand
GTAAAGGCCTGCTGCGATCACGCCCAGCAGCCCGCCGTGGAATGACATGCCGCCCTGCCAGATCATCAGGATTTCTGACGGGTTTTGCAGGTAGTGGCCGGGTTGATAGAAAAACACATAGCCCAACCGCCCGCCGATGATCACGCCCAGAATAACCGATGTCAGCAATTCCTCGACCTGAGCAGGTGTCATCGGGCTGATATCACCGGGCCAGAGCCGCGCGGCTTTCACCGCCATCAGGGCCAGCCGCCAACCGATCAGGATGCCCGCGATATAGGCCAGCGCGTACCAGCGCAGGGCAAAGTCAAAGCCCCAAAGCGTGACCGAGAAAATCTCGGGCGAGAACGCGGGAAATGGAATCGCTGCCAGCATGGTCGGGGCCTGTCACAATGGGTGCGCGCCTGAATGACGCCTTGCTCTTGGCTCTTATCAAACCCATATGGAGGTTAAAGGAAAGAGTGGAGACGCAAACAATGCAGACCCGAAACAAGGTTTTGGACGATATCTCGCAATTGATGACCAATGCGATGGGCGTCGCACAGGGCGCGAAGGCCGAGGCGGAAACCGCGATGTCATCGCTGGTGGACCGCTGGCTGGCCGATCGCGACTTTGTCACGCGAGAGGAGTTTGACGCGGTGCGCGCAATGGCGCAGAAAGCTCGTGAGGAAAACGAAGCGTTGAAAGCGCGTCTTGATGCGCTGGAGGCGGCTGGCAAGACGTCCGCAAGCTGATCGCGCCACCGCTGAGATCTTTGCGCAATGCGTGAATGACAGGGTGCTGTGTCCAGCTGCCGTGTTATGGGCCGCTTGATACCTGAAGCTGCTCAGGCCCTATTACACCATTGATTCTGAACGACCGTTTCAGAAGGCTGCTGCATGTTGCGGCGAGCCTTGCGTTGTCCACAAGAAATTGTGGTTATCCCCAAGTTATCGCTTTACAGGTTGTCGCTCAACCCCCACGATATCTGGTAGGGATAGGTGGTAAAACCGCCATATCCCGGCAAGCACCCAGCATTTGGGGCGAAAGCCCCGGATCATACAGGCAAAGAAGGGGCAGCCCATGGCAAGCTTAGAGCAGTACATCGAGGACGATATCCATCCGATTGATCTGGTGGAACATCTGGCCGAGCATCACGACTGGGATTTCGACCGCATCCATGACGATCAGATCGCCATGGCCGTGGAAGGGCAGTGGCGCACCTATTCGATCACCCTTGCATGGTCCGGCTATGACGAAACACTGCGGCTGATCTGTACTTTCGAGATGGAGCCGCCCAAGGCCGCGCTGCCGCGTCTTTACGAAGCGCTGAATGCGATCAACGATCGCTGCTGGGCAGGCTCGTTCACCTATTGGGAAGAGCAAAAGCTGATGGTCTACCGCTATGGCCTGGTGCTGGCGGGTGGACAGATCGCAGGGCCGGACCAGATTGACACGATGATAAACGCCGCTGTCATGAGCGCAGAGCGCTATTATCCCGCGCTGCAGCTGGTCGTCTGGGGAGAGCGCCCTGCCGAGGAAGCGCTGCAAGTCGCCATTGCAGAGGCATACGGGCGCGCGTAACACTTTGCCCCGAACCAATGGGGACGCTTCAATGACGTTAGACGCAGTTGCATCGCGTGGCCTAGTGCTGCTTGGATGCGGGAAAATGGGCTCGGCCATGCTTGCCGGTTGGTTGGATGGCGGCTTGCCTGCCGGATCTGTCTGGGTGCAGGACCCGGCGCCGTCGGACTGGTTGCAAGACGCTGGCGTGCACCTGAACGAAGGGTTCCCCGAGCACCCGGCTGTTGTTCTGATCGCCGTCAAACCGCAGATGATGGGCGCCGCTTTGCCTGCGCTGGCCGGGTTGCCGAAAGACGGTACGGTCTTCATTTCGGTTGCCGCAGGTGTCTCTGTCGCCAGCTATGAAACGGCGCTGGGCGAGGGCAGCACGATCGTGCGCGCCATGCCCAACACGCCCGCCGCCGTGGGCAAGGGGATCACTGCGATCATTGGTAATGCGCAGGCCAGCGCCGCCGATCTTGATCTGGCAGAGGCGCTGCTGTCGGCGGTGGGGCAAGTTGTGCGTCTGGATGAAGAGGCACAGATGGATGCGGTCACCGGTGTGTCCGGCTCTGGCCCCGCTTACGTGTTTTACATGATCGACTGTCTTGCAACGGCGGCTCGCGCGCAGGGCCTGCCTGACCCGCTGGCCATGCAACTGGCCAAGGCAACCGTGGCCGGTGCCGGGCTTTTGGCGGAAACCGCGGATGAAACGCCCGGACAATTGCGCCGCAATGTCACCTCGCCCAATGGCACAACGCAGGCCGGGCTTGAGGTGCTGATGGGGGAAACCTCCGGTCTGGCGCCGCTGATCAGCCGAACGGTTGCGGCGGCGGCCGACAGATCGCGGGAGCTGGGCGATGGCTGAGATCAGCTTCGATGATTTCATGAAGGTCGACATTCGCGCAGGTCGCGTGATCGAGGCAGCGCCTTTTCCCGAGGCGCGCAAACCCGCGATCAAGATGAAGGTTGATTTCGGCGAAGAGATCGGCGTGCGAAAAAGCTCGGCCCAGGTGACGGTGCATTACACGCCCGAGACTCTGGTTGGCAAACAGGTGCTGGCGGTTGTCAATTTCCCGCCGCGCCAGATCGGAAAATTCATGAGCGAGGTTCTGGTGTTGGGCATCCCCGATGCGGATGGGGACGTTGTCCTGCTGCGCCCGGATCAGGACGTACCCCTCGGTGGAAGGATGTATTGATGAAACTGTTGATCACCAGACCGTTGCCCGACAGCGTGATGGACGCGGCCCGCGCCCGCTTTGATGTGGAGGCGCGCGAAGAAACGACGCCGCTCAGCACCGGGGACATGATACGTGCCCTGACCGATTTCGATCTGGTATTGCCGACGCTTGGCGATCAATTCGCTGCCGGGGTTTTCGCGTCAGTGGACAAGCCACGGGCACAGCTGCTGGCGAATTTCGGCGTTGGCTACAATCACATTGATGTAGAAGCCGCCGCCGCCAAGGGCATCAAGGTGACCAACACACCTGGCGCCGTCACGGATGCAACTGCCGATATCGCGATGACACTGATGCTGATGAGTGCGCGCCGCGCAGGCGAAGGCGAGCGGATGGTGCGTGCAGGCGCGTGGGCTGGCTGGCACCCGACCCAGATGCTGGGGCTGCACCTCAGCGGCAAGCATGTGGGTATCGTGGGCATGGGCCGGATCGGTCAGGCCATCGCGCGGCGCTGTCACTTTGGCTTCGGAATGCAGGTGAGTTACTTCAACCGCTCTGCCAAGGACATGGATTTCCCGGCCAGGCAGGTGCCAAGCCTTCGGGAACTTGCGGCTGCTGTCGATGTGCTGGTCATCGCCGTTCCCGGAGGATCGACAGCTCATCTGATCAATGCAGAGATCTTTGCGGCCATGCAGCCGCATGCGCATCTGGTGAATATCGCGCGCGGCGAGGTGGTTGAAGAGGCGGCGCTGATAGACGCTCTTCAATCAGGTCAGATCGCGGGGGCGGGTCTTGATGTCTATGAGTTCGAACCTAGCGTTCCGCAAGCTTTGATCGATCTGGAGCAGGCAACCCTGCTTCCCCATCTCGGCACTGCCGCACTGGAAGTGCGCGCCAGCATGGGCCACATGGCGCTGGACAACCTGATTGCCTTTGCGACAGGTAAACCTTTGCCCAACCCGGTCTGATCTTCTCTGGTCTGAAAATACCTCGGGGGTGTGGGGGCAGCG
>JBCCUH010000225.1:0-3790 GCA_039197405.1 Pseudomonadota bacterium | reverse complement strand
TCGGCGATAATCAGCGTGCGTTCAAACTGGCCCGTGTTCTCGGCATTGATGCGGAAGTAAGTCGACAATTCCATCGGGCAGCGCACACCCGGCGGCACGTAAACGAACGACCCGTCCGAGAAGACCGCCGAGTTGAGCGTCGCGTAATAGTTGTCCGATACCGGCACGACCGAGCCGAGGTATTTCTTAACCAGCTCAGGATGCTCCCGGATCGCCTCTGAAATCGAACAGAAGATGACACCTGCTTTTTTCAGTTCCGCCTGAAAGGTCGTGCCCACGGAAACGCTGTCAAAAACCGCATCAACCGCCACTTTGCGCTCTTCCTCAGGCATCTCGACACCTGCAAGGATCGCCTGCTCTTTCAACGGGATACCCAATTTCTCATAGGTCGCCAGCAGCTTGGGATCGACCTCTTCCAGCGATTTGGGTTTCACCTCCATCGATTTGGGACGCGCGTAATAATACTGATCCTGAAAATCGATCTCCGGGTAGTCGATCATCGCCCAATCCGGCTCGGTCTTTTCCAGCCAGCGGCGGTAAGCGGCAAGGCGCCACTCGGTCATCCACTCCGGCTCTTCGTTCTTGGAGGAAATCAGGCGCACAATGTCCTCGTTCAGACCTTTGGGCGCGAATTCCATCTCAATGTCGGTTTCCCAGCCGTATTTATACGCGCCGCCGACTTCACGCACCGCATCAACCGTTTCCTGATCAACGCCGTCCTTGACCTGCACATCCGTGTCAAAAGCTGCCATCTTGCCCTCCAATGCTCACGCGGCGCGTGCGCGAAATCTCTCATGTGCCGCCAACCACGCTTCCGCGAAGGCCAGCACCTCTTGTTCCGTCGTCTCCAGCCCCAGCGACACGCGTATCGCAGATGCTGCGTCTTTTTCGTCAAACCCCATCGCGGTCAAGACACCACTTGCACGGACCTTGCCGCTGGAACAGGCGGACCCTGCCGAAATGGCAAAGCCAGCAAGATCCATCTGCATCACCTGAGTCTCGCCCTTCCACCCCGGCGTGATCATACATGTGGTGTTTGCAAGCCGCTGAGCGTCTTTCCCGACAAAAATAGGATGATTTGCGCGATCTGCAATGACGTTTTCTAGAATGTTTCTAAGTTTTTCCACCTGGTCCCATTTGGCATCCGCCAAATCGCGTACCGCAGCCTCGGCAGCAGCCCCGAATCCTGCAATGCCGGTGATGTTCTCCGTGCCCGAGCGGCGACCCATTTCCTGCCCGCCGCCCCTGATCTGCGCAGGCACCTCTGTGCCGCGTCTGACCACCAGCGCTCCGATTCCCTTTGGACCACCCAGCTTATGCGCAGAGATCAGCGCCATACCCGCGCCGGACCAGTTGAAGGCCAGCGGCACCTTACCAAAGGCCTGCGTCATGTCACTGACCGCAATGCCCTCCGGCAGATCCTGCAAAACGCCCGTTTCCGAATTCGCAAGTTGCAGGGCGCTTGCCTCAGGATCAACCACCTGCACCGCGCCCTTGCCGTCAACCGGCAACTCACCAGAGCTCCAGCTCAGCACCGCATCATGTTCCACCGGCGCGCAAGCCAGCCCCCGACCCGCGCAGGCCAGCGCCGCCGCCTCCGTCGCGCCAGAGGTGAAAATCACATCCGCACCATCCGCCCCCAGGGCTGCCGCAACTTGCGCCCGCGCCTTTTCCACAAGCGCTTTGGCCGCCCGCCCTTCAGCATGCACAGAAGACGGATTGCCCACCACATCCATTGCCGCCGCCATCGCCTCGCGCGCTTCGCGGCGCAGGGGCACCGTTGCATTGTGATCCAGATACACCCGGGCCTGCCTCACCAGATCCGCCTTTCCTCTTGCCGGAAATACCTCGGGGAGCGCGAGGGGCTGGCCCCTCGCCCCGGTCGGATTTGCGCAGCAAATTCGAAAGTCATGCCTCGTCGTCCACCACGTCAAACAGGTTGGGAACCGCCGGACAGGGCGCAAGACCATTGCCCACAACATCGCTCAGCCGCGTCTGATGCAGGAACACATAGACTTGCGCGCTCAGACCTTCCCACAAACGATTGGTCATCGATTGTGCGCGGCTGCCCGACGACGCGCCGGACGCACCAGCACCCTTGTGCATCGCATCCACGGTTTCATCGACCGCCGCCAATACATCGACAACGCGAATTTCCGTGGCCGGCCGGTTCAGCTTGTAACCGCCCCCCGGCCCCCGGACCGACGCCACCAGATCGGCGCGGCGCAGTTTGACAAATAGCTGCTCCAGATAGGGCAGCGAGATATCCTGGCGTTTGGAAATATCCGACAGCGACACCAGCGATGCGCCATCCTGCAAGGCGATATCGCAGAGCGCGACCATCGCGTAACGTCCTTTGGTAGATAACTTCATCCCGCCCACCTTTCGCGCCAAATACCAGCAATGATTGACCTTATGCGGCGCAACGCATATCTGACTGTCACACGGCTGGAAAGGCCCCTCGGCCCATCCAGTTTAGAACGTTTCTAAAGTGCCCGCCTGTATTCGTCAACAATGCATCGGGCCGCGCGCAGGGAGTTTCGCACGCTTATGCCCGAGGTTATTTTCCCAGGTCCCGAAGGTCGTCTGGAAGGACGCTATCACCCGCAAAAGGACCGGGATGCCCCGATTGCCATCGTGCTGCACCCGCACCCGCAGTTCGGCGGCACGATGAACAACAAGGTTGTCTACAACCTGCACTATGCGTTCTACAACATGGGCTTTACGGTCCTGCGCTTCAACTTCCGCGGCGTGGGCCGCAGCCAGGGCGAATATGATCAGGGCGTCGGCGAGCTTTCCGATGCGGCATCCGCGCTCGATTACCTGCAATCGATGAACAACAACTCCAAGCATTGCTGGGTCGCCGGTTTCAGCTTTGGCGCTTGGATCGGCATGCAGCTTTTGATGCGCCGGCCTGAGATCACCGGCTTCATCTCTGTCAGCCCGCCTGCGAATATGTATGACTTCAGCTTCCTTGCGCCCTGCCCGTCTTCCGGACTGATCATCAACGGCACCAATGACCGCGTCGCGCCGCCTGCCGATACCGTGAGCCTGGTGAACAAACTGCATGAGCAAAAGGGCATCACCATCACCCATCAGGAAATCGAAGGCTCCGGCCACTTCTTCGAAGATCCGCACATGGACACGATGATTGGCAACACCACCGAATACGTCAAACGCCGCCTGACAGAGACATCGCGCTAAATGTCCGCGATCATCGACAAACTCGCCGATGATCTGGCGCGCGATGCGATCGAGGCTGCTGATGCGCTGGGCGACGAACAGCTGATCATGGACATTGCCAAAATGCTCGAAGAACGGATCGAAAATGCTGCCGCCAAACTGGACGCCTCATGACCACGCGCCTTGAGGCGCAGATGGCCTTTCTCAATGAGGCCGACAAACTGAAATCGGTGATCCGTGCTACCACGCTTTGCGACGGCTCGCGTTATGAAAACTCAGGCGAGCACAGCTGGCATATCGCGCTTTATGCGATGGTGCTGGCTGAGCACGCGCCCAAGGGCGCCGACATCAACCGTGTCATCAAAATGCTGCTGCTGCATGATCTGGTTGAGATCGACGGCGGCGACAATCCCATTTTCGGCGATCACGACACGGCCGCCGTCGAGGCGCAGGAAGCTGCCGCCGCACAGCGCATTTTCGGCCTGCTGCCCGCAGATCAGGCAGACGAGTTGCGCAGCCTCTGGAAAGAGTTTGAGGCCGCCACATCACCTGATGCAGTCTTTGCCAAATCACTGGACCGCTTTCAGCCGCCCAATCAGAACCTGAT
>JBCCUH010000224.1:0-3792 GCA_039197405.1 Pseudomonadota bacterium | reverse complement strand
GCCCAAGCGGGTGGCAACACCTATGCGGCCAATGGCGGCTATGGGTTTTTGCGCCAGTTCGCGGATCGTGATGAGCCCAGCAATGAATGGGGCTTTGACGGAGTCACCGGACTTTGGGACAACGACACCGCCGCGTTCGCGGAGGTCGAATTCAATGCGGTGATGCTGACCCCCGGCAACTTCATTCAGGACAACGCGCCGGATGTGGATTACTTCGGCGATACCCGTTCGCCGCTGGATGCCAGTATCGACACAATGCGCGATGTGATGCGCGATCAGCCGAATGCGCAGCTTTACGTTTATGAAGGCTGGGCTGACCTGCACTCCAATGTAGGCTATCCGGTGAGCGCCGACCGGCTCGACGATTACCACGATCTGAACGCGGGCAGTTATCACGACTGGTATGTTGAGTATACCGACGCGCTCAACGCGGCTTTGCCGGGTGCGGATATCGAGTTGATCCCGGTCGCCTCAACACTCGCGGATCTGATGTCGGACGGGCCGCTTGCGGGGCTGACGGGGGATGATCTTTTTGTCGACAGCGCACCGCATGGTACGGAGGCGCTATATTTTTTAGCCAGCCTTGTAACGTATCGTGCGATTTTCGGCGAAAACGCCCCGGCTGATTTCGAGGTTCCCGCCTCTATTCACCCCGATGTCGCCGCGAACTTCAGCGAGATCGTCTCGCTGATCGATGTCGCGTTGACGCCGCCGGAAGAGATTGTCATCCCGCCCAACGCACCGCCGGTGACGCAGCTGGATGATGTGGATCTGACCGAGGATGAGGTGATTTTCATCGACGTGCTGGCCAACGACAGCGATCCCAATGGCGATGCGATGTCGCTTTTGTCGGCGGGTGGTGCGCAGCATGGATCGGTGCGCGTGGTTGATGGCCAAGTGCGCTACACGCCCGAGCCGGGATATGCGGGCGAGGACAGCTTTCGCTATCGCGTGACAGATGGTCAGGGTGGGATTGCTCAGGGCTTTGTCGAGCTGACGATCGAGCCATCACCTGCGCCCGAGCCTGATCCGGACCCTGATCCCACACCTGATCCGGATCCGGCGCCGGTCCCGGAACCACCCGTGCCTTCAGAGCCGGTCAACTCCGTTCCGCAAACCCAGCTTGACCTGGCCAGCCTGACCGCAGACGAGGTGATCTTCATTGATGTACTGGCCAATGACAGCGATGCGGACAATGACACGATTTCGCTGCTGTCGGCTGGCGGTGCGCTGCATGGCTCCACGCGGGTTGTGGACGGGCTGGTGCGCTACACACCGGACGCAGGCTATGTGGGCGAGGACAGTTTCCGCTATCGCATCACTGATGGAGAGGGCGGCATTGCGCAGGGATTTGTCGATGTGGTCATCGAAGCTGCGCCCGAGATCGAGCCTGATCCGGCGCCTGTGCCGGACCCCGAACCGGTGCCGGACCCCGGGCCAGTTCCAGAGCCTGAACCTGCGCCTGATCCTGAACCTGCGCCTGATCCTGCACCGGTGCCGCAGGGCAGCCAAGCCGGCTATTTCGTGAAATACTTCAACGTCCCGGCGGAGCTTTCTGATCTGGATGCGGTCGATTTTGAAGGCACGCCTGCGGCGACGGGGTCTGTCTCTGCGCTGCAATATCTGGAAGTGTCGACAGTTTTTGCCGATGGTGTGGGCGCAGATAATTTCGCCGCCTCCTATCAGACACAGATTGATGTCACATCAGCAGGCGCGCATGAGCTGTTTCTGGTCGCAGATGATGTGGCGCGGGTCTTCGTTGATGGTGAGGTGGTGCTGGATACCTCAGGGATCGCTCCGGGGGATAGGGCCAATGTCTTTCTTGATCTGCAGCACGGCCCGCATGATGTCGAGGTGCAATATCTCGAAGTGACGGGCGAGCAATCGCTCAATCTGGATTGGCGCGGTCCCAGCACGGATGGCGCAGTTGAGCCATTCGCCGGCAGCTTCCTGTCCGCCGATCCGCTGCCGGAGCCCGAACCCGAACCGGATCCGGAGCCCGATCTTATCCCGGATCCCGAACCACTACCGCAGCCTGATCCTGAACCCCAACCAGTGCCAGAGCCTGATCCGGCGCCTGATCCTGCGCCTGGCCCAGAGCCTTCGCCTGAGCTTCCAATGTCCGTCACGACATTTCAGGCGCAAGCCTTTGGAACACAAGCGGACTTTCTTGCCGATGTCACCTTCAGTGGCGCGCCCGACGCACAGGGTACGACCGATGGCGTTGCCCTTGCCAGCGCTGATGCGGCCTTGCTGGACGGCGGGCCGCAGGATGGAGCCGTGCGCTTTTCGACCCAGATCGAGGTCAGCCAGACCGGGTTGTACCGGATCGATCTGGCGACCGATGATCAGGCCCAGGTCACCATATCCGGCCTGCCCGTGGTCTCTGCCGAAGCCGGCGATGGCGGTGCGGTGCAATCCAACACCATCTTCCTGCTCAGCGGATCGCATGATGTGGGCGTCAGCTATCTCGACACCGGCGGTGCGCAGCAGTTGTTCGTCGGATGGAGCGGCCCGGACACCGACGGGGTGACCTTGCCCATCGGCGACAGTGCCGACGACAATCCGCTTGCGGTTTTGATGGCGCAGGGCGTTACTGATCAGGACACATTGGATGAGGCGGTCGAGCGGATGATCGCGGATGAAGAGGCTGCGCTGGTCTAACGCCACCTCGGCAAAGTTCTTGCGCCTCCCGGAATGCTCGCCCATCGTAGGCTCAGGCAATCCGGGAGAGGCTCGATGATCACCAGACACAGCAGCGGCGTTTTCGTGATTGCCGCAACGCCTTTTGACGCGGGCGGCGCGCTTGATCTGGACAGCACCGACCGCATGGTCGACTTCTATCTGGATCGTGGTGCGACGGGTCTGACCATCCTTGGCATCATGGGCGAGGCTCCCAAGCTGACGTCCGACGAAAGCGGTGTTTTTGCGCGCCGTGTGCTGCAGAGGGTTGCGGGCCGCGTGCCAGTCATTGTCGGCGTCTCGGGTGCCGGGCTGGACAACATGGCGCGGCTGACGTCCGAAGTGATGGCTGCGGGTGCCGCAGGTGTCATGGTCGCGCCCTCGCCGGAGCTGAACACGGATGCCAAGCAAATCGGCTATTACCAGCAGGTTTGCGCGGCACTTGGCCCGGACGTTCCGATTTGCCTGCAGGATTATCCGTTGACGACGGGGGTGAATTTCTCGGTCGACACGCTTTTGCGGATCTTTGCGGACAATCCGCAGATCGTGATGCTCAAGCATGAAGACTGGCCAGGGCTGACCAAACTGTCCCAAGTGCGCGCCGAAACGGGCGAGGGGGCCGGGCGTGTCTCGATCCTGACGGGCAACGCCGGGCTGTTCCTGCCGCTGGAAATGGCGCGCGGTGCGGATGGGGCGATGACCGGGTTTGCCTATCCCGAGATGATGATCGACGTGGTGCGCCTGCATCAGGCAGGTGACGCGGACCGCGCCGAGGATATCTTTGACGCGTATCTGCCGCTTGTGCGCTATGAGCAACAGCTTGGCGCAGGTCTTGCCATCCGCAAGGAAATCCTGCACCGGCGCGGTGTGCTGGCCAGCCCCAGGGTGCGCGCACCGGGTCCGTCCCTGAGCAAGGCGGATATGGCCGAGATCACACGGCTCACGGCGCGACTGGAAAAGCGACTGGCAGAGCTTGCATGAGTTGCGATCTTGTCATCAAGGGTGGCACCTGCGTCACGGCAACAGAGGCGTTCACGGCGGACATTGGTGTGGCGGGCGGAAAAATCGCCGCTTTGGGCAGCGGTCTGAGCGGTGACATGACCGTTGATG
>JBCCUH010000223.1:0-3821 GCA_039197405.1 Pseudomonadota bacterium | reverse complement strand
GATATGAGCCTTTGGGACAGTCTGACAGGTGACAAGGAGATGCGAGTCTCTGGCAAGGCAGATCAGATTTTGGTGCGCGGCACACCCAAGCATGTCGTTGGCTATCTCAAGGAGTTTCTCTTTGACGAGCGACGCGCGCGGGCGCCTGTGCGCTCGCTGTCGGGGGGCGAAAAGGCGCGGTTGTTGCTGGCCAAGCTGATGGCGCGCGACAGCAACCTTCTGGTTTTGGACGAGCCGACCAATGATCTTGATGTGGAAACACTGGATTTGCTGCAGGATCTGTTGGGTGAGTATGAGGGCACTGTGCTTTTGGTCAGCCACGACCGCGATTTTCTGGATCGGGTGGCGACCACTACGATTGTGATGGAGGAGGGTGCGCGCGCGACGGTCTATGCAGGCGGCTGGACCGATGCGCAGGCGCAACGTGGCGCTATGGCCGAACGCCCGGTGCCGCGTGATGTACCTGTCGCGCCTGCAGCGAAAACGACTGAGAAAAAGCTGGCAGACAAAGCCGCGCGCAAGCCTGCGGGTCTGAGCTTTACCGAAAAGCACAGGCTGGAGGAGCTGCCATCGGTGATCGAGCGGCTGGAGGCGGAGATTGCCAAGCTGGAGGAATTTCTGGGCGCGCCAGATCTCTTTACGCGTGAACCTGCGAAATTCGCCAAGGCCTCTGATGCTTTGGTCGAACGCCAGGCGGCCTTGTCCGCTGCGGAAGACGAATGGCTTACTTTGGAGGAAAAGGCGGCCGGTTGAAGCGGCGGCACATCAGCGTCAGGATGATCACTGTCAGCACGATGCGGTAGACATGCGCCAGCGTCACGATGGCGGGATCGGCGGCGATACTCAGCGCCACCAGCGCCATTTCGGTGACGCCGCCCGGAGCGAAGCTGAGCAGCGCGGCACTGCCTGAAAGTGGCAGCCATTGGATCAGCGCGGCGGTCAGCAGCGCACCGATGCCCAGCATGAGCGTGACCGAGGCCAGGCCCAGTTGCGCGCCTTTGCGTAGTAACCCGGCGCTGATCCCGTTGAAGCGCAGACCCAGCGCGGCGCTAATGACGATCTGGGCCAGGATGATCAGCCACCCCGGCAGGTGAAGCTGGATCAGACCGGTTGTGCCCAGCAGGGCGGCAACGATCAGCGGGCCGGTCAACTGGCCCGCAGGCAACCGCGCGGCCTTGCCCAGAAGGTATCCAGGTGCGGCTATGGCAAGGATGATCCACAAGGGGGATTGCGTTTGCGGATCGCTCACCGGCATGCCTGCTGCGCTGCCTACCGGGTGTCCGACCCAGAGGGACATTGCAAAAGGCACCAGGCTGACGACGATGATGATCCGCAGGAACTGCTGCATGATCAATGTGGGGGCCTGCGCGCCGGCTTCCGAGCCAAGCTCGATGGCTTCGATAAGACCACCGGGTGAGCCGGCAAAGAAGGCGGTGGCGGGATCATATCTGCCAAGGCGGCGAAACAGCAGGTAGTTGGCCGCAAATACCACCGGGGTGAAGAGCGTCAGTGCGGCGAGAAGGGCCAGAACGCTGGTCCAGTCGGTGATCATCTCCAGATGCACCTGCGCTCCGATAAACAGGCCGATACAGGCAATGAAGGGCTGGCGCAGAACCTCCGGGATGCGAAAGCCTTCGATCAGCTTTTGCGGCAGGACAAAAACGCCAATGGCATTGGCCAGCATCGCCCCCAGAAGATAGGGTAGCGGCACCGGAAACTGCGCCAGAAGATGACCGGTGGCTCCGCCCAGACTCAATGCTGCGATGCTGAGAAGGATGGTTTTCAACTGCATTCAGAGAATGCCTCGCTTTTGCCTCTTGCTTAGGCCTGTTAGCCTGTCGCGGCAAGCCAGCAAGTGGGGAGGGTGATGGTGTTGAAACTGGGTCGGCTCTTTGCAGCCAGAAAGGCGCGCGATAGAGCGCCTGCTCCCGCGCTGCTGCGCGTGCCGCTGGATTTGTCGGACCCGGCCTTTGTTCAGGATCCTTATCCCAGCTATGCCTGGCTGCGCACCCATTGCCCGGTTGCCGAAGTGCAGGGAGGTGGATTTCTTCTGTCCCGGCACGCCGATATCAAAGCAGCCTTCACCGACAAACGGCTGTCGAACGCCCCCTCGCGGTTTTCGACGCTGGCGCCCCGAAACGCAGGCAAATACGTCGCGGCGGATCTTGCCTCGCGCATTCCTCCCTTTCAGGATGGCGATGCACACAGGCTGTCGCGGCAGATGATCAGCCGGGCGTTCTACAATGCGTTCGCGGGGTTTGACCGAATGCTGGAGGAGCTTGCCCAAAAGCATGTGCACCACCTGTCGCCGCAAAGCGACCTGATCGCCGATGGCGCGATGCCCTTCGCGCTGGGCAGCATGTGCCGCTTTTGCGGGATCACTGCGTCTACGGAGGATATGAAACCGCTGACGCAGGCGTTCTTTCACCTGTTCGCACCGCTACGCGATGCGCAAGCTTTTGAATCCGTGAACGATGCATTGGGGACTTTCCGGCAGGTTATTGCAGCATCGCTGGATCGTGGTCCGCCGCAAGGTAGCTTGCTGGCCGAGTTGCATATCTTTGCCGAAGGGCAGGCGGGTTTAGACCGGGCAGATGTGGTGGACGCCTGCCTGCTGGTCTTCGCAGACGGGGTCGAGAACGTAGAGGCGGCAGTGGCCTCCGCGTTTTTGGTGTTCGCGCAGGCAGATCTCTTGCCCGGCCTGCGGTCGGGCGCTGTGGATCTGGACGCAGCGATTGCCGAGGCGATGCGGTTGCAAACCCCTGCGCAATTCATCCCCAGAGTGGCCGCCGAGAGCTTTGACATCCATGGTGTGCAGATCGGCAAGGACATGCCGGTGTTTCTGGCACTGGCCAGCGGCAACCGGGATGCGGATGTCTTTGACACGCCGGACAGCTTTGATGCGGGGCGCGATCTGTCCGATGTTCTGACCTTCGGGCAGGGGCGTCACAGATGTATCGGCGAGCCGCTGGCGAAGGCACAGGTCGCGGCTTTGCTGAAGGCGGTCCTTGCCGCCGGGTTCCGGGCAGATTTGACGCAACCCGTGGGCTATCACAGCCGCATCGGGCATCGTTGGCCCACTTCGGTGATCTTGACTACCTGACCCAGATAAGTCGCCGCGCCTGTTTCAATCCGTGATCCGATGCGCGCGTGCCCTTATGATCAATGACATCGGCCATCAGCCACATGGGCAAAGCGGCGCGCGTCAAGGCCAGATTGATCGACATCTGCCGCGTTTCGCCGCGCGCAATACCATCGGTGATCAGGTGATGCGCGGCGATCTGCGGGCGCGTGAACCCGTCGAGATTGCGATATTGCAGGATCACGCAGAGCGGCTGGTCAGAGCTTGCGATCCAGTCGGAATTTGAGGTGTTGGTAAGCGTCAGCTGCGCTTTGGCAGGCGCGCCGCTGGTCAGGAAACGGGGCGCGGTCAGCCGCACCGCGCCGGTGACGCTTTTGCCAAAAACGCTCGGTTTGGCGGGCTGCAAACCTTTGTCCAATTCCTGCCGCAGCGCGGGCAGGATCGGCGCGAGCGGACCGTTCGTCAGCACCTCCGTATGACCCCCGGGGATGCGCAGCACGTCAAACCCTGCGGGATGCGCGAGGGCGATTTTCCCGGCGGGGTCCACATGGGTTTTCGCGTATCGGCCAAAACGCTCATCAGTCCAAAGATGCAAAGCAGGCACCGACAGCGGCGCATCAAACCACTGATCCCAGCTGACAAGCAGATGAATATCGCGGCCCTGATCCGCGAGGATTTCAGCTACAAATCGCATGATCTTGGCACCCTCGCAGAAACCGCCCAGCAAAAGCGGGCCCTC
>JBCCUH010000222.1:0-3861 GCA_039197405.1 Pseudomonadota bacterium | reverse complement strand
TTAACGACAGGCCCGCTGCCACATGCCGCATCCGACCAAGATCACCACCTGCTGTTACTGTGGTGCGCGGGCGGCGCTTGTGCTGCGCGGCAAGGTCAGCCACGCTTTGAGCTGCGCATCCTGCGGCGCGCCGATCCGTCAGATGAAACGTCTCGAAACGCCGGAGCCGGCGCCGCGCGCGCCGACGCGCAAAAAGGCGGTCTCGCATCGCCCCGAGCCAAGACGGTTTTCCAAACCCAAAAAGAAAAAGCGCCGCAAATCGGCGCTGCGGTGGTTCATGGAAGAAGCCAAGGACGCTTTGGAGGATATCTTCGATTAATTGGCCTGCAGCTGCAGGCCTTAAGGGGTGCGTTCTCAAATGCAGACGCCCCCTAGCCCTTCGCCCGAGAATAAGCTAACCCACCTGCAAATGTGGCATCAGGATCACTCTCATGAGCTTTGAAAAACCCGGCCCGGTGGAAGAAAACTGGCGTGATGCAATCTCTTCGGTGCAGGAGATCATCGAGGATGCGCGCAACGGGCGGATGTTCATTCTGGTCGATCATGAGGATCGCGAGAATGAGGGCGATCTGGTGATCCCGGCGCAGATGGCCACGCCCGAGGCGATCAATTTCATGGCCACCCATGGGCGCGGTCTGATTTGTCTGGCGCTGCCCGGCGAGCGGATCGAGGCGCTGGGGCTTGAGCTGATGAGCACCAATAATTCCTCGCGCCATGAAACCGCCTTTACCATCTCCATCGAGGCCCGCGAAGGGGTGACCACCGGCATCTCGGCCCATGATCGCGCGCGCACTGTCGCGGTGGCCATTGATGCAGGCAAAGGCGCTGCCGATATCGCAACGCCGGGCCATGTGTTCCCGCTGAAAGCCCGCGAAGGCGGCGTTCTGGTGCGCGCCGGGCATACCGAAGCGGCGGTGGATGTCAGCCGTCTGGCGGGGCTGAATGCCTCTGGTGTGATCTGCGAGATCATGAACGAAGACGGCAGCATGTCGCGCCTGCCCGAACTGGTGGCTTTTGCGCAGAAACACGGATTGAAGATCGGCACAATCAGCGATCTGATCGCCTATCGCCGCCGTCACGACAATCTGGTCAAGACCCGCTCTGAAGAGGTGATCACCTCTGAATTCGGCGGGGAATGGACCATGCGCATCTATAATGATGAGACGCAGGGTGCCGAGCATATCGTATTGATAAAAGGCGATATTTCCGGTGACACGCCTGTGCTCACGCGGATGCATGCGATGGACCCGCTGCTTGATGTGGTGGGCACCGGCCCCAAGGGGCGCGCGGGCGAGTTTGGCGATGCGATGCAGATGGTGGCCGCGGAAGGGCGCGGCGTTGTGGTGCTGCTGCGTGACACCGCGATGAAGCTGGACCCTGACAGCGAGGCGTCACCGCAGACGCTGCGGCAATACGGGCTGGGCGCGCAAATCCTGTCCTCGCTGGGCCTGTCGAAACTGGAGCTGCTGACCAATTCGCCAACCCCGAAAATCGTCGGGCTTGAAGCTTATGGGCTGGAAATCGTCGGCACCCGCAAAATCTCGGAGCTGGGCTGATGGCCGGACATGAATCCCATTACGTTCTGCCGCGCGCGGAATTTGACAGGCCTGTGAAACTGCTGATCGTGGTGTCGCCCTATTACAAGGATATCGCCGATAACCTCGTGGCAGGCGCGGTGGCCGAGATCGAGGCGGCAGGCGGCACCTATGAGACGGTCGACGTGCCGGGCGCTTTGGAAATTCCCACGGCGATTGGCATTGCCGAACGGCTGAGCAATTTCGATGGCTATGTGGCGCTGGGCTGTGTGATCCGGGGCGAGACCACGCATTACGAGACGGTCTGCAACGACAGCTCCCGCGCGCTCCAGCTGCTGGGGCTGCAGGGGCTGTGCATCGGCAATGGCGTCCTGACGGTTGAAAATCGGCGGCAGGCCGAGGTGCGCGCCGATACTGCTGATCAGAACAAGGGCGGCGGCGCGGCGGCTGCGGCCTTGCATCTGATTGCGCTCGCCCGTAAGTGGGGCGGCCAGCGCAAGGACATCGGCTTCAAACCCTCCGATGAGCTTCAGATTGCTGGCTTTGGCAAAGGAAACCCCACCGCATGACCGCCCAGACAGAGCTTTCCGGCAACCAGAAGCGCAAGATGCGCATCGCCTCGCGTATGTATGGCGTGCAGGCGCTGTTTCAGATGGAAAGCTCGTCGCAGACCACCAGCGCGGTGATCACCGAGTTTCTCGACCATCGCTTTGGCGCGGTGATCGAGGAAGGCGCGTTTATCGAAGGCGATGTGGATCTCTTTCGGGCGCTCGTTGAAGGCGCGGTGAACCATCAGGCGCAGATCGATCAGATGACCGATCGGGCGCTGGTGGCCAAATGGCCGATCGCGCGCATTGATCCGACGTTGCGCGCGCTCTTCCGCGCGGCAGGGGCCGAGCTGGTCCTTAAGGACACGCCGCCGAAAGTGGTGATCAAGGAATATGTCGGGCTGGCGGCGGATTTCTTTCCCGAAGGCAAGGAATCGCGCTTTGTGAATGCAGTGCTGGACCATATGGCGCGCGAGGCGCAGCCAGAGGCATTTTGACAGATTGACGCTTGCCCCCGATCCGTGGGACGCTACCATTAAGACAGACTCAAGACTGATTAAAGGCGGTGCATCATGCCCAGGTTAATCAAGTTCTACATCACTCATGTGCTGATTGGTTTCGCAGCGGCGGCGGTTTTTGTAGGCCTCACGCTTTATTTCAACATTGCCAATATCGCGCATCTGGTCACCCATACAGAAGGTGGCTGGCTGGCGCTGGTGGTATTCTGGGTGCTGAACGGCATTGTCTTCGCCGGGGTGCAATTTGCCATCGCGATCATGTCGCTGGGGCGGCGCGACGATGATGACGAACACAAGGGCGGACCGGGGCAGTTGATCCCGGTGCGCGTACCTGCCAAAGCGCGCGATATCTTCCGCGCAGAGCCGCGTAAGTAGCACTGGTTTTACGCTTGTTCTTCAAGGGTTTGAGGTGGCGGAACCGCGCGCAGCCGTTCGGGTTATCTCATTCCCGAGGACCTGTATATACAGGTGGGCGCCAGGTAACTGGACCAGGATCCAGACAGAGCCAGCTCCCTCGGAATTGCTTAAGGCCACCGGAATGCAACCGTTGAGCGAGAAGGGCAGAAGCCGCCAAGACCCTACTTAATGCGCCGCTGCGCGCGCTTCAAGAGACGGGTGGCACATGCAGGGTTTTGCAGCCGCGCTTGATTTTGTTCTCACTTTGTTCATAAATGATCGCTATGAACGAAATTACATCAGATCTGGCTCCGAACCTGCAGCCTGGGCAGCTTTTGGCGCGGGGCGTGTGCCGGCATCTTGCGGCGCAGGGTTTCGTGTCAGTGGAAGAATTTGTTCCAGCTCGCGGATTGCGGGTGGATGTGCTGGGGCTGGGCCCCAACGGCGAGCTATGGGTGATTGAATGCAAATCCAGTCGGGCCGATTTTCAGACCGACAAGAAATGGGAAGGATATCTGGAGTGGTGTGACAGGTATTTCTGGGCGGTTGATACAGAGTTTCCGGTTGATCTGCTGCCAGATGGCACGGGGCTATTGATTGCCGACGCCTATGACGCGGAGATCATCCGCATGGCGCCGGAGGACAAGCTGGCTCCGGCGCGGCGCAAGGTGATGATTCAGAAATTCGCAACCCATGCGGCAAGGCGCCTGCACGCGCTGCGCGATCCGGCGGCATCGCCCTGGGGGTAGGCGTGTGGGTTGCGCGGTGTTGGGAGCTGTCCTGCCCGATTGTGTTTTTCGCCGGAACGCGAGAAGATTCAGCGGTGGGCTTCAGCAAAAGGCGCAAGGAACCGTGTTGAAAATC
>JBCCUH010000221.1:0-3875 GCA_039197405.1 Pseudomonadota bacterium | reverse complement strand
GGCGTTTGAACTGGCAGGCTATGGCGAAGACGAAGTGCGCAAGCGCTTCGGCGGCATGGTCAACGCCTTCCAATACGGCGCCCCGCCCCACGGCGGCTGCGCGGCTGGTATCGACCGCATCGTGATGCTTCTGGCGGATGAAGCGAATATCCGCGAGGTCATCATGTTCCCGATGAACCAGCGCGCCGAAGACCTGATGATGAACGCCCCGTCCGAGCCGATGAGCGATCAAATGATGGAGCTGGGTCTTCGGGTCATTCCGCAGGACTGATCCGGTGGCCTTGTGTGCTGCAGCACGCAAGGTCACCTAATCGGCCTTTCGCCCCATCACCCGCTCGATCTGCGACAGGCCGCGCGGGCCCGCGTAAAGATCCGGCAAAGCGTAGAACGGGTCCTCCAGTGCGTCTTGCACCGACACGAAGGTCCAACCAGACGCGGCGTACCAATCCAGTAGCGTGCCCAAGTGGTCTGCGTTGATCTTGTTCATATGCAGCAACAAAATATGCGCCACGTCGCGGCCCACGGCCTTGTCCGCCAGCGCCTGAAAGAACACGGTGCGTTCTTGCATATGCGCGATGTAGTCCGACGCGATCTGCGCTGCGGCGCGAGTGTCTCCAGCTTCTAGCGCATCCATGTAATCCGCATTGAACCGCCATTCGTCATTGTCGATTGTCACAGGCACATTGCGATAGCCAAACTGGCGTAGAACAGTGTCCGCCGCTTGCTTCGCCGCCTCTGTTTCGCCCTCTCTGAGATAGGGGAACCGGTAGAATTTCGGATCCGTCATCCACTCGGCCAAAGCGCGATCAGTCCGGCGGGTTTCCCGACGAAACGCGCGTTTTGAAAGGGTGCCATAGTCAGGATGCGACCAGCTGTGGTTGCCAATCTTGTGACCTGCTTCGGCGAAGGCGGCGATGACGGGACGTGTTTGCGGGGTAATCTGGTTGCCGATTGCAAAGCCAACGGCCTTGATATCATGTGTGGCCAGCGCGTCGATCACGGCGCGTGCGATGCCCAAACCCTCGGCGGGCGACGTGCGGGACGCCATGACATAGGGCAGATCATCTATCGTGATCGCGATCTCCTGCGCACGCACCAGGCCCGCGCTGAAGAGTGCCAGAACAACGCAGGCTGCCCGCGCCAGGTCGCCTGCGTGCTGCAGCACGCAGGTCACAGGGCGGATCACCGACGGCGGTCGCGGCGTGCACTCATGGGTTGGAAGGCGACGCCGACGTGCGCTTCGCAATAAGGCTTGCCGGCTTTCACGGGCAGGCCGCAGAACCAGAAATCCTCGGTCGCCGGATCGCCGACGGGCCACTTGCAGGTCCGCTCTGTCAGTTCCATCAGGCTGATCTTCTTGGCCTTCTTTTCGACCTCATTGACCTTTGCCAGCGCCTCTGGGCTGATCTCATTGGCAGAAGGTTGCGGTGGCAGCGGCTGGCCTGCGGGGATGATCGCGCGGCGGGCGGGGCTGCGCGGAGGCACCGCCGGTTTGGTTTCCATGACCGTCTCGGGTGCGGCCGATTTGGTCTCTGGCGCTTTGGGGGCCGCCTTGGCCTTGGGTGCCGGTTTGGCCGCTTTCGCCTTGGCGTCGGTTTTCGCCGCACCGGCGGCCTGCCGGTTCGACAGCCCCAGACGGTGCACCTTGCCGATCACCGCATTGCGGGTCACGCCGCCCAGTTCCTTTGCAATCTGACTGGCAGACTGGCCTTCGCCCCACATTTTCTTCAGCGTCTCTACGCGTTCGTCAGTCCAGGACATTGGCTCTTCCTTATCCAAAAGAGCGGCCCGCACCTGCGCACCGCTCTTAACATCTCTAAGCTTGGCCCTATTTTACCGGGCGCACCCGCGAGTTACAAGCACTGCGATTCGACAGGAGTGACCGATATGTCCGATACGCCTTCTTCGCCCCTGCGCCCCATGGGAGAGCGCCGGTTCGGGCGTTTCAATTGGCTTGGGCTGGCCACACTGATCCGGCGGGAAACCTCGCGGTTTCTGGCGGTCTGGACCCAGACCCTGCTGGCGCCTCTGGTCACTGCGGGTCTTTTCATGCTGATCTTCAACTGGGCCATCGGGCCGCGCCGGGGCGATGTGATGGGTGTGCCGTTCATCGCGTTCATTGCCCCCGGCATCCTGATGATGACAGTGATTCAGAACGCCTTTGCCAATGTCAGCTCGTCCATCGTGATCTCCAAGGTGCAGGGCAATATCGTGGACACGTTGATGCCGCCGCTCAGCGCGAGCGAGCTGGTGATCGGCTATCTGGCAGGCGGTATTGCGCGCGGGGTTTTCGTGGCGGTCGGTATTGCATTGGGGTTGTTGCTGGCTCTGGGGATCACCGTGCAGAACCCGCTGCTGGCCCTCGCATTCGTCGTGCTTGGTTCTGCGCTGCTTGGCGGGCTGGGCATCATCGCGGGGGTTTTTGCCAATAAATTCGATCAGATGGCGGCGATCACCAATTTCATCGTCACGCCCCTGGCGTTTCTCTCCGGCACGTTTTACTCCGTCGAGGCTTTGCCGCAGGGTTTGCAGGTGATCATCTATCTGAACCCGATATTCTACCTGATCGACGGGTTGCGTTATTCTGTGATCGGCGTGTCGGACAGCAGCCCCCTGCTGGGTCTGGCTGTATCCTGCGGATCTGTCGCGGTGGTCAGCGCGGTTGCCTGGTGGATGTTCAAGACCGGATACCGGCTCAAGCCCTGAGCTTGCGCGCCCGCGCTTCCCGCCAGGCCAGCAGCGCCGCTCCCGCGACTATGACGCACGCCCCCGTCCAGGACAACGCATCTGGCACCACGCCAAAGACCAGGCTGTCGTAAAGGGCGGCAAAAAGCAGGGCAGTATAGGAAAAGGGCACCACGAATGACGCATCAGCCCGCGCCACCGCGTTGAGATAACAGGCCTGCGCCGCGGCCATCAGGCACCCTATCGCGGCCAGGGCCAGCCATTGCTGCCAGGTTGGCGTGGTCCACACCAGTGCGGCAGCCAGGCTTGCAATGACAAGTCCGATTCCATTGTTGACCAGCAGAACCTGGAACGGTGCCTCGCGACCTGCCAGTTTCTTGATGAGCACCACCTCAAACCCAAGCACCATGGCAGAGCCCAGCGCAATGAGCGCGCCCATCTCCAGCACCCCCATACCTGGCCTCAGCAGGATCATCGCACCGCAGAGCGAGATCGCAGCGGCGGCCCAGCGCCAGCGCCCCACACGTTCCCCAAGCAGCAAGATCGCAAAGACCATTGCAAAGACCGGGTTGAGAAAGCTGATCGCCGTCGCGTCAGCCAGGGGAATATAGGCCACAGCTGTAAACATCAGTGTCACACCGATCCAACCGCTTGTGGTTCGCCCCAGATGCAGACGCCAGTGAATACTCCGGAACGTCGGTCTGAGGAAGGCTGCAACGCTCCACAGGGCAATGGTCGCAAAAGCAAACCGCCCGAAGGTGATGACCAGCGGATGGAATGGCTCACCCAGCACGCCTTTGCCGATCATCTTCGCAATCAGCGAGGTTGCGGCGATCAGAGCCGTGGCGACGATCATCAGCGGAATCGCCAGTTTGTGGTTTTGCTCTGTGCTGGGCTCTGTAATCTGCATGCGCCTTGCCTGCGCCTTTTCAGCGGCGCCTTCAAGGGCACGCTTGCTTTTTGCCAATGCGCGCCCTAAACGGTTCGGCATGATCAAGACGACGCATCTCCGACGCGACTTACGCGCCCTGCGACGCGGCTGACCTCAGCCCGTTTGATCGCCCCTGCATGGGGGCAAACTCATGCGACTTTCCAAATCATTGACTTGACGCGCCCGCTCGGGCACTGACAGCACTTCCCATCAAGGAACCGAGATATGATCCCTTCCGTTCTGCCGACTTATTCACGGG
>JBCCUH010000220.1:0-3884 GCA_039197405.1 Pseudomonadota bacterium | reverse complement strand
TTTTGGTCGAGACCAGCGGCGCGCAAGAAATCACCGCCAGACGCGCCTCTTCTTCGGGAGGGATGATGTCCAGCCGAAGACCAGTCTCACGGTGGATGCGGCGCATGAACTCGGCGCCGTTACCAGCGCGGCGACACGCCTCGGTCGCCACCAGCCGCATGCGTTTGACTTTATGGCGTTTCAGTTTCTGCTGACAGATCCGCAGCGCCTGAATGGTGCGCGTCATCGACGCGCGGCTAAGTCGCCCGGAGCTTTCCAGACCCGCGCCAAGCTGGACGGATTTGGAGAAACTGTCGACCACATGGAACTGACTGCCCTTCGGTTGGGCAATCAGCATGCGGCAACTATTTGTGCCCAAGTCCAGCGCAGCATATAGCGCGCTTGGATCCGGCAACGTCGGCGCGGGGCTCTCGACCGGTTGCAGGAGCGCGCCCGCACCTTTGGGACGCTTGGGCGCCATTTCTACACGCCCTTTCCGATCTTTCAGTTACCGTCACGATAGGCGCGCTTGCGCGGCCCCGCAAGGCCCTTGTCCACCTATATCGTCCGCCATTGTGACGCAGTGGTCGTCGCATCGCCAAAGCCGATACCCAGGTCGACAGATTGACGTTCCGGCGCACCCACCCGCGTGCGGCAAGATGTGTCGCACAGCACATCGTCGCAGGATCGCGACCAATTGTCGAAAACAAGCCTTGCTCGGATGCATGGCTGTCGTAGGAGGACACATAAGAGCGCAGCGCGTGGGGGGAATCACAAAGATGCCAGAGGTCACAATCGTCTATTGGCGCGATATTCCGGCACAGGTTATTGTCGGCAAGGGTCGCCGCGGTTCCAAACGCCAGCTGGAAGAACGCTTTGAGCAGGCCATTGACCGCGCAGCGATGAAGGTGAATGCAAAAGATGCTGACGCCTATCTGGCGGAATGGCGCAAGGCAGCGCCCTACCCTGTGGAGGGCGAGCCTGCCGAGGTCGCCGAAGCAGAAGCGGCTCGGCTGGAAGCTGAATATGACACCGCGCGCCTCAAGGCGCTGATTGACAAGGATGGGTGGGCCTAGCGCCCCGGTAGCCGAATGGGATTGGGAGACAAGATCATGGCGCTTTTGAACTTCAAGAAGAAATCGGCTCCGACCGAAGCTGCCAACACGGCCGAGGTAGAGGCATTTCTGGACGGCTATTCCATCGAGGTCATGCCGCGCACAGCTGAGAAAGTGGACGATTTCCGCAATCACCTGCCGGCAGGTACGCGGGTTTACATCGCCCACATCGAAGGTACGCCAATCGAGGATATGGTGGCCACGGCCAAGCGCATCAACGCCGAAGGCTTTGACGTCATGCCGCATTTCCCGTCGCGTATCATCAAGGATGAGGCAACCCTCGCCGATTGGATCGCGCGCTATCAGGGCGAGGCTGATGTCAAGCAAGCACTGTTGCTTGCTGGTGGCGTTGCCGAGCCGCTTGGCGCTTTCGACAGCTCGATGCAGCTGATGGAAACGGGGCTGTTCGACAAGGCCGGTTTCGCGCGTCTGCATGTTGCAGGGCATCCTGAGGGCAACAAGGATATCGACCCCAAGGGCGGCACCGCCAATGTCGACGATGCACTGCGCTGGAAACAGGCGTTCTCGGAACGCACCGACGCGCAAATGGCGCTGGCCACGCAGTTCGCCTTTGACGCAGATCCGATCATTGCCTGGGCCAACTCCATCAAGGCGGCGGGCATTGATCTGCCCGTGCATATCGGCATCGCAGGTCCGGCAAAACTGCAAACACTGATCAAGTTCGCGATTGCCTGCGGCGTTGGCCCCTCGCTCAAGGTCCTGCAAAAGCGGGCGATGGACGTCTCCAAACTGCTGCTGCCCTATGAGCCGACAGATGTGATCGCCGCACTTGCGGCGCAAAAAGCCGCAAATCCCGATTTCAACATCGAGGCGGTTCATTTCTTCCCGTTGGGCGGTATCAAGACCAACGCCAAATGGGCAACAGAAAATGCCGGCGACGCGGCCCGCCCGGTGAACGGCTGAGATTGACAATCAAACTGCATTGCGTTTCGCCGCATCTTTGGCATTGCGGCGAAACGCTGGCTTCACGCGCGATCTGCGAATGCACGGCGGTCCGCTCCGCGCTCAACACTGACTTTGATGGCTATAGCGGGAATTCAACCGCGCCTTGAGGGGCGGCAGCAACACACGTCGGCGTATCCCTCAAACAAGCGGTGCCCCTGCCCTGCCCCAATCAACCATCGTCCACCTGCGGGCCCGGCACCGGTCCTTGCGAACACAGCGCGGGTTAAAGCCGCCAACACGTCGGCATCTTTGGTCATGCGAGACCTTGCAGCGCCGCGCGCCTCAGGCTACCTCGGAGGTCGCAACGAAATCTTCCCGCATATGAGGCTCTCATGACCGACGTTACCGATCCCGGCTCTTCCTACCGCGTTACCGCAGATGAGCTGCGTCAGTTCATCGAACGGGTCGAACGTCTGGAAGCCGAAAAGAAAGATATCGCGGATCAGCAGAAAGAGGTCATGGCCGAAGCCAAGGCGCGGGGCTATGACACCAAGGTTATGCGCAAGGTGATCGCTCTGCGCAAACGCGAACCTGATGATATCGCCGAAGAAGAAGCGGTGCTTGAGATGTATAAAGAAGCGCTTGGCATGTCCTGACACCCGTTAAGGCGCGATCAGGTCTACGCCAGGCATGCGGGAGATATTGTAGACGTCTTCCTCATATTGATCGGTCATTTCGTCAATCAGCCCAGCGGTCCAGCCCTGCAGGTCAAGCTCTTCTTCGACCATGTCGTCGATGGCAAACTTGTCCAGAAACGCGGTGATGACCCGCCGCGTTTGCATTTCTGTCATGTCCGGATGCGTTTTCAGATAACTGTGAAACCGCTCCATGCCTTCCTTGCTCATGATCTCGCCCAGCAGATCATACGCCCCGTCTATCGGCTCGCCCGGCGCCAATCCTGCCATTTCGCGCACGATCTCGCCCCAGATCAGCGGCGTATCCTCGTTGCACCAGACTGTGATCATCACGTTCGGCGCCTCCTCGCGAATGTTGCGGATCAGATCGGACCAGCGCAGATCGCGCGGGTCCGCGCCATCGGTGAACTCGACAAAGCTGGTGTGGGGCGTGGCTGCGTACATGGCCGGAAGCAACGTCGCGGGGTTGCGGATGCCCAGAAACAACTCAACCTGATCGCCATCAAAAAGATGCGTCACATGCGCCATGCGCGATCCGGCTCTGGGATAGAACTGCGATTTCTTGATCGCGATCTTGGGCACGCAGAAGAAATTCTCAGAATGCATGATCACGCGGTCCACGGTTTCGGGGTCGCTGTCCAAAATGGCATCCAGAAAAGCCATGCGCGAATCCGGTCCGACGCCGCGTTTTGACAGCGCTTTGACGGTGTTTGTCAAAAGCTGCCGGTAGTGGCGCGGACGTGGCAGGGCCACACCGCGATCAGCCAATGCGCCACTGTTCTTAAAGAGCGTTTTCAGAAGCTTGCTGTCGTCCGTGCAATGCGCACCCGCGTGTAAAACAACGTGCATGAGGTCTTGTTACCCGTACCAGTCTCAGACAGCACTATAGGGTCTTTTGCGGGCATGAAAACCGAATTCAGTTTTTTCGGCACGGCTGTGCTGACCGACGCGGATATGATGCCACAATCTGTCATTTGCACAGCCGCTGCGTTGGTTTTGCCAGGAGTGCGCCGCCATTTGTGGCGCTGATTACGCTGGGCAACGCGGTTGCATTTCATGTCGCGTAGACTTGGCCAGATGACAGGCTGCCAAGCCTGTCCGCACGCGTTTGAAATGGCGCCGGCTGGCACGCAAAAAATTTGCTTCGCAAGCGCAAAAAGGTATTGCGAGCCGCGCCCGGAACCAGTAC
>JBCCUH010000219.1:0-3890 GCA_039197405.1 Pseudomonadota bacterium | reverse complement strand
CGCTGCTGACCCAGACGCTCAAAGACCACGATATCAGCTGCGTGGTGCATTTCGCAGCGCTCATCGAAGCAGGGCAATCGGTGCTCACGCCGCTGCCGTTTTTCCGCAACAACGTTGCGGGCACGCTGGCGCTGCTGGAAGCGATGAACGCGGTAGGGCTCAAAAGAATCGTCTTTTCCTCCACCGCCGCTGCCTATGGCAATGCCGACGCCCCGACCCTGAGCGAGGACCTCCCCCGCGCGCCGATCAACCCCTATGGCGACAGCAAGGTCATGGTCGAGCAGATGCTGGAGGCCTGCGTGGCCCCCCACGGGCTGCAGGCGATTGCCCTGCGCTATTTCAACGCCTGCGGCGCGGATGCAGCCGGCCGCACGGGCGAGCGGCACGATCCTGAAACCCACCTCATCCCGCTGGTCATCCAGGCAGCTCAAGGCACCCGGCCGCAGATCTATATCAACGGGACAGACTACCCCACGCCTGACGGCACCTGTATCCGCGACTACATCCATGTCACCGATCTGGCGGCGGGCCATGTGGCGGCTGTGAACACGCTCTTGGGGTCGCAGGAGGCAGGCTTTTCCGCGATCAATCTCGGAACGGGCAAGGGCCTGAGCGTGCGGGAGGTGGTCGACGCCGTGGCATGCATTTCAGGCGCTGATTTCCCCGTGATAGAGCGGGATCGCCGTCCCGGCGACCCCGCCGTGCTGGTGGCCGACCCCAATCGCGCCCATGAGACCCTGGGCTGGCGCGCGCGCCACAGCAGCATCGAAGAGATTGTGCGCGATGCCTGGGCCTATGCGCAGAAGATCGCGGGCGTTTAAAGGTCTGCGGAAGAGGTACGTAGTAAGCCCAATCGATCTTAATGCTTCATTCTGCTTTAGCGTCTGGTTCTTCTGAAATTGAAGTGTAGCAGTTAGGTCGGTTCGAAACGGTCGTGGCACCTTAGCTCTTCGAGGCTCTCTTGATAGATTTTGAAGTTCGCGGACCTGATAACGGTACGCCTGTTGTTTTTCTTCATGCTGTGGGCGTGGACTCCTGGATGTGGACGAAAGTTCTTGAGCATCTTGGCGAAATCCGGGCTATTCTCGTCGACTTACCTGGCCACGGCCGCAGCAACACCTGTCCCTGGGTGTCGCTTGAGCATAGCGCCGCTTTGGTTTGCGAAGTTGTCAATGAACACTGTCCGGATGGCGCCCACTTGGCGGCCCTTTCTTTGGGCAGCTATGTCGGACTGTTGGCGATGGTCCAGCAACCAACCCTTTTCAGGTCAGCCATCCTGAGCGGGATACATGCTGGCAATATGCCTCGCAAATTGTTGATGTACATGATGTCGGCAGCGTTGGCACCCCTCGCAACCCGGCCGTTCATGGCGAAAAAAACGGCAGCCGTTTTTGGTGTCGAAACGGATGAGACCGAGAGCTTTGTCAAAAGCGCAACGCGTACAACGACTTCTGCCTTTCGACGCGCCACGAATGACGTTGTCGCCTTTGAAATGCCAGCGTCTGTTGCGCAGATTCAGACACCTGTCCTGTTCGCTGCTGGAGCGGACGAACATGAACTGATTTTGTCAGCGTTGAAGCGGTTCGAGCATGCGCTTCCACTTGGATCATCTACAACGATCCCTGATGGCGGGCATGGATGGCCAGCAAAAAACCCTGACGCATTTGCAGCATTGCTTCGCGAGAATATTGTCGCAACAGGATGTGCCGTTTAGGGGCCAAGCGAACATAACCTCTCGCTCCTAAAGCCGCGCCAAGAACGCCTCCGCCGCCTTGAGATGCCCCTCACGCGTCTCTTCCTTCATCCGCGCGCCCGTGCGGCACATCATCGCCCAGCGGGGGTTGTTGCCCAGGGCCTCCGAATGCTTGAAGATGAACCGCCAATAAAGCCCGTCCCAGGTCTGCGCCCAGTCGCCCTTGCCCCAGTGGCTCATCTTTCGCACATAGTTAGAGCCTGAAAAATAGGGTTTGGTGGTGATTTGCCCGCCATCGGCGTGCTGGCTCATGGCGTAGGTGTTGGGCACCATCACCCAGTCGTAGCTGTCCACGAACATCTCCATGAACCAGCGGTAAACGGCGTCGGGGTCGAACTCGCACAGGAACATGAAGCCCCCCAGCACCATCAGCCGTTCGATGTGGTGGCAATATCCCGTCTCAAGCGCGCGTTTGATGGTGTCGGCGATGGGATCAATGCCGGTGGTGCCATCGTAGAAACTGGCGGGGATTGGGCGGGTATGCCCCCAGTGGTTGGTGGTGCGCATCTTCACGCCCAGGTCCTCATAGGTGGCGCGCATGAACTCGCGCCAGCCGATGATCTGGCGGATGAACCCTTCGAGTGAGGCGATGGGTATCTCGCGCGCCGCCGCCTCCTCCAGCGTGGCGTCCAGCACCTGGCGGGGGGTCAGCAGCCCGATGTTGAGCATCGGCGTCAGAACGCTGTGCCAGAGCCAGCTTTCGCCCTCCACGATGGCGTCCTCGTAAGGGCCAAAAAGGTCAAAGCGGTGTTTGAGGAAGTGGCCCAGCCAGTCCGCTGCGCCCTTGTGGGTGGTGGGGTAGATCAGCCGCTCTATAGACCCTAATGCGGTGGGAAAATCGGCTCTAACACTGGTGCGGGCGGCCTCATCCACCGCGTCATGGCGCACCCCCGGCAGGGCGGGAATGTCGCCCAGCTTGGCCTTGGGGACTTTCTTGCGGTTGTCCTCGTCAAAGCTCCACTGCCCGCCCTTGGGGGCATCGCCCTCCATCAGCACGTCCAGACGACGGCGCTGGGATTTGTAGAACTCGGCCATGAACCAGCGCTTGCGCCCCTGCGCCCAGTCCGAATTGTCACCAGCTGTGTTGAGAAACCCGGGGCTGTCATAAAGGCTCAACTCAAGGCCCGCCGCTTCGGTGGCTGCACGGATGCGGCGCTCTGCGATCATGTCGACCGGGTCGGCCATCACAATCTTGTCCACGCCCGCCCCCGCCAGCCCCGCGATCACATGGGTGATCAGGGCGGTGTCGTGTTCATAGCGGGCGATCTCCACCACATGGCCCTGCGCCTGCAGCCTATGCGCGTATTGCGCCATGCTGGCCCGGTGCAGCCAAAGCTTCTGGGCGTGAAAGCGCGCGGGATACCGGGGATCGCCGAAAAACAGCGGGTCCTCGACCAGCACTACCTTTTGAGGCGCGGCATCGAACGCGGGATGCGCGTCAAACAATTGATGGGGCAGTATGACCAGAGCGGCAGGCATGGAAGCTGATGTAGCGCGCGCGCCGCCCCGGCAAGAGCAGGGTCAGGATCAGGAGCGGCTGGGGTAGATGCCCTGCAGCGCGATGCACCAGCGCATCACGATATAGGGGTTGCGAATGTTGAAGGACTGGCTGCCGCCAGTGTGTTCGATCATGCGCGAATCCATCTGCACGTTCGGAGCCTGATCGGCATAGATGTACAGATCTTCCGCCGGATTGGTGGGATTATTCACGTGCGGGCTGCCCAGAAAGTCATTGGCAGGCCCCTTGCGGTCGGCAAAGCCGTTTGCACCGTTGTTGGCGTTGACCATGTGGTTGTGCGACGGCATCTGGGCCACGGTCATCGTATGGGTCTCTGACCCGCCCTTGGCACCTTGGTTGTTAGATGGCGTTAGCCCTGGGCCAGCGCCCAGGCCAATTGGTGCGCGACCGCGCATATCCGGCAAGGCAAAGGTGGTACGCCCATCCCCGCCAAAAGCTGTGCCCAGAAGCGAAAACAGCGCAGTATTCTGCGAAATCGCCAGCAACTGACCTTCTGCAGCAGCCCAGTTTCGCGGGCAGAAGGTGTAGGGCATGATCGCCATCTGACCGATAAAAGGCTCGGACTGGGCATGGGCGGGCTTGGCCCCGCCTATCACCGCCCCAAGACCCAGAGTGGCG
>JBCCUH010000218.1:0-3900 GCA_039197405.1 Pseudomonadota bacterium | reverse complement strand
GGCGATAGCTCGAAAATCCTGCTGCCGATCGTGCCCGGTGTCGTCACCGTTGCAGGGGCGCAGGTGACCTACAACATCCTTGTCGCCACGCTGATCAGCTGGGCCGTGATCATCGCGCTCTATCTCTTCGTTCGCGGAACGCACACGGGGCGCGCAATGCAGGCGGTTTCCATGGATCCCAAGGGCGCCGCGATCTCTGGTGTTGATCCGGATCGGATCAACCTGATCACATGGGGCATTTCCGGCGGGCTTGGCGCTTTGGGCGGAGTGTTTTTCGCCAGCTACACGCAGCTTTACCCGGCTATGTGGGTCGCGCCGCTGATCATCTCGGTTGCGGTGGTGATCGTGGGCGGGATCGGCTCAATCCTTGGCACTCTCATCGTCGCGCATATCGTCGGTTTTTTAGAGGTCATCGTGGTTTCTGTCTGGGCGCCCGAGCTGCGCGGCGTCTTCACGATGCTGCTTATTGTCGGTGTGCTGGTGATGCGGCCACAGGGTTTGTTTGGTCGGGAGGAGATGAATTGATGTCCTTGCTCATTTCCGAACACCGAACGCCAACTGCCGCTTCATCGTACCGCTCGGCGGGAACCGCCGGGCTGCCCCCGACCGCCCCCTCGGGCGGGGGCATTCTGCCCCGTGCCCGCGGTCGGGGACTGCCCTCGTCGTTTGGAATGACGGAAGGCAAAACATGACCCTCCGCCCGATACACTTTCTGCTCTGGGGGCTGCTTATCGCGGGCTTGCTCCTGATGCCCGAGCTTGTCTCCAAGGGCACGCTGCGCACGATGATCTTCGCCTGCTACTTGTCGATCTTCGCGATCTCTTGGGACATCCTCTCAGGCCGCACCGGCTATATCTCTTTCGGCCATCCGTTCCTGATCGGCATCGGCGCCTACACCACGGCCATTCTCAGCAAACGCTTCGATGTCCCTGTCGAGCTGTCCATCCCCATCGCCGTCATAGTCACAATGGGCGCAGGGTTGATTGTCCTGCTTCCCGCGCTGCGCATCAAAGGCAGCTATTTCGCGCTGGTCACGCTGGCCTTCATGGAACTCATGTATCAGCTCGTGCAAGTCATCCGCCCCGACCTTACCGGCGGCACGCGGGGCATCTCAGGGCTGCAAACGCTGACGCGCGGCGCGGTGAACGGCTATTACCTCGCCGTCTCGCTCATGCTGATCCTTGCGCTCGCCTCATGGCTTTTGATGCGCACCCGGGTCGGCACGGCGCTTTGGGCGATTGGCATGAACGAGGAAGCGGTCGCAGGATCGGGCCTCTCGACAACGCGCCTCAAGTGCTTTGCCTTCCTCGTCTCGGCTTTCATCGCAGGGCTCGGCGGCGCCTTCTATGTTCATTACCTCGGCTCTATCGCCCCACGCGCGCTTTTTGACATTAACTTCCTCTTTACCATCATCGTAGCCGTGCTGATCGGCGGCGCAGGGACGATCATCGGGCCGATCATCGGCGCGTTCTTTATGGTCTTCCTGCTGGAATGGCTGCGACCCTGGCTGCCGGGGGCCGAACGCTACTTCGTCTACGGCGCCATTGCGTTGGTTGTCTATATGGTCCAACCCAAAGGTATCACGGCGATTGCCGACGGGCTTTGGCGGAGGCTGCGCCCATGACCCTCGCTCTGGAAGTGCGCAACTTGGTAAAACGCTTCGGCGGGCTGGTGGCCACCAATGATCTCAGCTTTGATCTGCGGCAGGGCGAGAGCCTCGGCCTTATCGGCCCCAATGGTGCGGGCAAGACGACCGTGTTCAGCCAGATCATGGGGGAACTCAGACAGACCAGCGGAACGATCCGGCTATTTGGCGAAGAGATCAGCACGCTTGGCACCCCGGATCGCATCGCGCGCGGGATCAGCCGCACGTATCAGGTGCCGCGCCCATTCGGCGAATTGACTGTACGTGAGAATATCCGCGTGGGCCTGATGCCCGACAGCCTGCGCGCGATGATCTTCGGCGGCCCTGATCCTGCCCGCGAGGAAGAGCTGGCACTGTCTGTCGGTTTCGCTGCAGAGGATCTGGACCGCAGCGTCGCGGGACTTTCCATGGGCGATCTGAGAAAGCTGGAGTTCGCGCGCACATTGGCGACAGGGGCGAAAGTCCTGCTGCTTGATGAGGTCTTCGCAGGCCTCACAACCGGCGAGATTGCGGTGATCACGCAGGTTATCCAGAAGCTCCGGGGCGATGGCTTCACCTTTCTCATGGTCAGCCATGATCTGCCTGCGATGGAGCCTTTGATCGACCGCGCCATTGCCATTGAACGCGGCGTGTTGCTGGCCGAAGGTGCGTTCAAAGACGTGCTTGCCGACCCTGCCGTGCGCGCATCCTATCTGGGAGAGGCATGATGACGGCGCTTGAGATTGAAAACCTCTCGGCTTTCTATGGCAAGGCGCAGGCACTCAGCGATGTGTCCCTGAGCGTGGCGGAAGGTGAGACGATTGCCATCGTAGGCGCCAATGGCGCGGGCAAATCCACGCTGCTGGATGCGATCATGGGGTTGGTGAAAACCAAGGGTGCGATCCGGCTCAATGGCGAGGACATTGCCGGTAAACCCTCGGCCCAGGTCGTCAAACGCGGCGTGGGCTATGCACCCGAGCGCTTCAACCTTTTCCCTCATATGACCGTGCGTGACAACCTGCTGGTCGGGGCCTACACGGCGCGGGAGGATATCGCGAGAAATCTGGATCAGGTGCACCGGCTCTTTCCGCGTCTGGAAGAACGCGAGCACCAGGAAACCTCGACCCAATCAGGGGGCGAACGGCAGATGGTCTCACTGGGCCGTGCGCTGATGACCTCGCCCAAACTCCTGCTCGTTGACGAGCCGACGATTGGTCTTGCGCCCAAGGTCTGCAACGAGATCGCAGATGTGCTGCGGCGGCTCAGCACCGAGATGGGCCTGACGGTTATCGTCACCGAACAGAACGCCAATTTCGCGCTGTCCCTGGCAAGCCGCCTCTATGTGCTGGAGGGCGGCCACATTACCGCGCAGGGCACGGCGGAGGAGTTGAGCTGCGACGACACATTGGCCAAAAGCTATTTTGGTGCCTAGCTGCAGTGACCTTGCGTGCGGCAGCACGCAAGGCTACGCCCGATGCCTCAGGTAATCCCATGTTCCGCCAATAGGGGCGGCGGTGCGTAGCCCACAATCTCGCGTTCCACCGCGCGGGCGAATGCCAGACAGCTGTGATCGCGCCCATGCCCGCAAATCGCCTGATAGCCAACAGGAAGCCCGCCAATCTGCGCCATTGGACCGACCACCGACGGGATGCCGGTAACGCCGGAGTAGCCTGACCAGAAAAGCTGCGTGTTCTCCAGTTGATCCACACCATTTACAGGAAAACGGCGGAAAGACCTGAGCCCGGCCTCATCCTTCACGAATGCCGCGCTGGAGGCAACGGGGCAGAGGATCACATCCACATCTTTGAAAAACGCATCAAACGCCCGTCGCGCAATCCGGCGCTGATTGTCAAGCGCCAGCCATTCGCGGTGGCTGACCAGCATGCCGGAAAACCGCGTGCCGCCCACGCGCTGCACATCGGCGGGCGCATCCTTGTAGGGGGCCTGCGCCGCCAGGGCCTCTGCCTCGGTCATGCCCAGCGACAGGGCCGCACCCAGCATTTTTAGGTAAAGCGTGAAATGCGCGGCGCTGTCGATTTCAGGGAGCCGGTCGCGGATCACGGTCGCGCCTGCCGCTTCCAGTTGCTCTGCAAAATGCGCCAAAGCATCGAGATAGGCCTGATCCACCGGCGCTTCCGCATCGCCCAGCATCAGCGCGACCTTGAACTGGGACAGGTTGCTGCGCCCATCCGCTGGCAGGTTCAGCCGCCATTGCGAGGCATCAAAGGGCGACGGGCCTGCCAGCACATCAAAAGCCAGCGATAAATCCCCTGCCG
>JBCCUH010000217.1:0-3926 GCA_039197405.1 Pseudomonadota bacterium | reverse complement strand
CACGCAACTCAGATATCACGCAGCCTTCGCGTCATCTCGGTTTGGTACAGGCAGAGGAACATCCCGATCTGGAGGCCTTCCTCGACATGGCTGCCGGTCTGGTGATGCAGTCTGTTGATCTCGATGCGATGCTGGACCTTGCTGGCGGGCACATCTCGCAGAGTTTACCTTTGGGTGATTGTTCAAAAATCACCCCGCCCGCACAGAAAATCGGGATCGCTAAAGACGCGGGATTTGCCTTCGCCTACCCGCATATTCTGGCCGACTGGCGCGATCAGGGCGCTGACATTGTTTTCTTTTCACCGCTTGCGGGTGACCCTGTACCAGAGTGCGAATTTGTCTTTCTGCCTGGCGGTTACCCTGAGCTGCATGCAGGGCGTCTTGCCGCGAATGACAGGTTTCTGACATCGCTCAGAACCCATGCCAGCACCAAACCGGTTTATGGCGAATGTGGCGGGTACATGGTGCTTGGCGAGGGGCTAATCGACGCGCAGGGCAATGGCCACCGGATGGCGGGGCTGTTGAAGCTTGAGACCTCCTTTGCCAGACGCAAGCTGCATCTGGGCTATCGCAGCCTGACAGCACCTGATGGCCCCTTCCCCGGCAGATGGGCGGCGCATGAGTTTCACTATGCCAGCACGCTCAGGGCCGAGGGCACGCCGCTTTTTGCAGCACGGGACGCCGAAGGCACCGATCTTGGCGCAATGGGGCTGCGGCACGGCCTGGTCAGCGGCTCCTTTGCGCATCTGATTGACGCGAGCCCCTGACACCGCTTGATCCTTTCGAGACGCAGGCGTACTGCTTGGCGCATGTCTCAGCCGATTTCCTCCGCCCGCCGCACCGTCGTCATCCTGGTTCTGGCGCAAGCCCTGCTTGGCGCGCAGATGCCCATGCTTTTCACCATTGCCGGTCTTGCCGGGCAATCGCTGGCGTCAAACATCTGTTTTGCAACGCTTCCCATCTCGATGATCGTGATCGGCTCCATGTGCGCGGCCACTCCAATATCGGCCATCATGCAGCGCTTTGGACGCCGCGCAGGCTTTTGGATCGGCACCAGCGGCGGCGCCATAGGCGGGCTGATCGGTGCCATCGGCCTTTACTACGCCTCTTTTCCGATTTTCCTTCTGGGCAGCTTTTTCACCGGTCTATACATGAGCGCGCAGGGTTTTTACCGCTTTGCCGCCGCTGACACGGCCAGCCCGGAATTTCGCCCCAAAGCCATTTCCTACGTTATGGCAGGGGGTCTGGTTGCCGCGATCATCGGCCCGCAACTGGTGAAACTGACCGCAGACGCCTATGTGGTGCCGTTTCTGGGCACCTATGCTGTGGTAATCGCAATCAACGTCATTGGTTCTGCGCTCTTTTTGTTCATCAACATTCCCGCGCCCGCAGCTCCGGATGCAGATGCCCCTGCGCCGCGCAGCCGCTGGGAGCTGATCACAACCCCGCGCATTGCCGTTGCGATGATTTGCGGCATGGTGTCCTACGCGCTGATGAACCTTGTGATGACCTCAACGCCGCTGGCCGTGGTGGGCTGCGGCTATACCACGAACAATGCCGCCGACGTGGTATCCGCGCATGTTCTTGCGATGTTCATTCCGTCCTTCTTTACCGGCCACCTCATTGCGCGTTTTGGTGTAGAGAAGATTGTCGGTACCGGTCTTATCCTGCTTGCCATCGCGGGGATGATCGCTTTGAGCGGTGTCGCGCTGGAGAATTTCTTTCTTGCGCTCATTTTCCTGGGGCTTGGCTGGAACTTTGGCTTTATCGGTGCAACCGCAATGCTCACAGCCGCCCATGGCCCTGAAGATCGCGGCCGCGTTCAAGGTATGAATGACCTCTTTGTCTTTGGCGGTGTGACCATGGCATCGCTTGCCTCAGGCGGCTTGATGAACTGCTCTGGCGGCGATCCCGTAGAGGGCTGGAACGCGGTGAACTATGCGATGATCCCGTTTCTGACGCTGGCAGGAACCGCGCTTATCTGGCTGATGTTGCGCCCGAAAGATCTGCAACCCGCCGAGTGATCACCAGCGTCCGGTCACTGCAACATAGGTCAGCCGCGCCGCGCTGTGCATACGGCTGATCTGCAAGGCGCCGCGCGCGACCAGCCCCGGCTTTTTCGCAGCGAGGGACAACAGCCGTTCCGCCTCCCAACAGCTGATCATCACCGCCGCATGCACTTTGCCACGAGCCGCGCGTGCCGCGCGCAATCGTGCCAGGCCGCCCCTGGCAAGCTCGGCGATCGCCTCTGGTCTGCCGTCAAGAAGCGGCACCCGCCTTTGCGCCTCCAGCTCGGGAACCGCCTGAAAGAACCGCGCCAGCCCAAGCGCATAGCCGGCATCCCTGCAAACCGCCTTGTCTGACCGTCCCAGGGCATCACACGCCGCAAACAACATATTGCCGGACGTTTTCTCAAGATAATCTGTGAAGTGCGCGGCATCCTCAAAGGCGTCTTTGTAGATGTCCCAACGGCGCGCCACGATCAAATCATCCAGCGCGGCAGCGCCAGCGCCGGTCAATACCTGCGCCAGAGGCACCGTGACCTCATGGCTGCGCACCTCGCGGCCCTCTTTGATCTCTTCCAACGCATCACGCCACCATTGCAGGCGCATCTCGGCAATCATCGGTTCCTGCGTCACCCAGGGCGCACGGCTAACCTCCAGCGCCATGGCATAGATCGGAAAAAGCGCGGCGCGCGCTTTTGCCGGGGCTGCCATTGCAGCGCGAAAGCGCGCGCTATCGCCCCGCTCCACCAAGGCGGCACAGGCGTGCCAGTCGCTCACCTGATCGCCTCGCGGATCAGTGTGGCCGTTGCCCCGGCATCGACGATGCCCAGATGCCCTTCGCCCGGTACGATGTGATAGCTGTCCTTGTTGGTCACCGCGCTCATCACCTCTTGGTATCTATCCGCATAAAAGGCCTCGTCCTTCGACCCGACAATCAAGGTGAACTCCGGCAAAGCTGCCACGTCCCCAAGATAGTCACCGCGCGGGGCAAACCCTGTGTTCAGACGATAGGAATAGGACGTGGTTGCCAGATGTCCATAGGGGCCGTCGATCACAGGTTGCGGCATGGCAAATTGAATGATGGTAAGATGGTTCAGCGCGGTAATCCCCACCGCATTCAGCATGCTCAAGCCGATGATCCTGCGCAGCAGGACCTGCGTCCAGCCACCGGCATTTTGGCGTGTTGTTGGTGATTTGTGGCCAAGAAACGGCGCGAGCAGAACCGCGTGATCCACAAGCGCGCCATGGGGGCCGCCCGCAAACCGCGTAACCAACCCACCGCCCGAGCTATGCCCGATCAGAACGACCTTTTGCCCGTCCTTGCGCCGGGCAGCGATCAGATCGGCCAGATCATCCTCCATCTGCCCAATGTAATCCACATCGCCGCGCCGTTCAGGGGTCTCGCCATGGCCGCGTAAATCCGGCGCCAATACATGAGTTTCGCCGCCCAACACACTGGCAAGGCTGGAAAATTGCAAACCGTTCCAACCTGATCCATGGATCAGTAGTATCAAGGGTCCGCCACCGGGGTATTCGCGCACAGGCATGTGCCAGCCGTCACGCATTGCTACGCTCTTCGGCTTTGGCATGACAGCCACTCCGCGCTGAAGCGAGGCGGAAAAATCCAAGCCGCCGCCTGCGGGCACAGCCAGTTTGCGCGGGCTTTGCGAGGCGATCAGACCAAGCGCAATCCCCGCAGTGACAAGCATGGAAATCACCGCAAACTTCAAAATCGTCAGCACCATGTCAGTCATCTTTCAGGAAAAAAATCTCATGCACGCTGACGTCCAGAACGCGCGCCAATTGCAGCGCCAACAACGCCGACGGGCTGAACACCCGGTTTTCAATCGTGTTGATCGTTTTGCGCGACACGCCTGCTGCTTCGGCCAGATCGGCTTGCGTCAGCCCGCGCGCTTTTCT